>SKZP01000458.1 GCA_007127275.1 Planctomycetota bacterium | reverse complement strand
TCAGTTCCAGAACCTGCAGGGCTTCAGGGCTACGTGTCGTCCACGGCCATGTGGCCATCACGCGGAATCGAAGCCGTGCTATCCGGCTCGGCCGGCCTGATGCACTCACTCTTACTTCGTTGTCGTCGGGGCCTCGCGGCGCTTCGCGAACGGGCTCGTTACGTGTAGGTATGCATACCCCGCACCGAGCAACACGCCGAAAATGATGTGGCCGACGAGGCTGAACAGTGCAACGCCGTGCATCTCCGCCATGCGCAGTGGCGCGAAGGCCGGCATTCCAAGCATCAACGGCATCAGGATCAGTCCGCCGAGAATCCACCAGCCGACCCCGTAGAGGCCGCCACGCAGCAGCCCCTGGCGGTAATTCAGCGCACCGCGACCGAGAATCAGCCCGAACAGGGCGCCGATTACTGCGCTGTTGAAGAGGTGGTAGACCCAGCCGGCGAGCAAGTTCTCGGTTCCGACAATGCGCGCCACGTCCGTCATCATGCCTTGGGCATGCATGGCGATGCCCATGATGATGCCGGCGGCCAAGCCGGCAAGTGCGCCAGCACCGACTGCGGAGCCCAAGCGGTGGTGTAAGCTTTTGACCATGTCACTCTCTCCTGCTGCTTCGGATACCCCCCGCGCGGTCTCCCAACAACGAAACCCGTGTGCTCCTTTCACATCACCGCCGCGCAACGCCTCGTTCGCTCATGTCGCCGCCGGCTTCGGATGCTTGATCACGGCGGTGACCCGTCGGCCAAGATGCAACACGTGCATGAACCACAGTGCCCACAACCACCACGGCAACAGTGCCGTGATCAACGACAACGGCGCGCCCAGCGGCAAGTCACGATATTCCGCGCCCACGACGTTGCCGAAGGCGAAGCCCGGCGGAATGCGCGTGCCGAGCATCACAAGCACAAGCGCAAACACCGCGAGCGCGAAGAGAAGCACGACCCCGTGACGCCGCATGGTTTCGTAGTACCACGCCCGGCCGAGGCCGTGCAGATACAGCGTCAGCAGTGCAAATCCGACCAGGGCGAGCCCTCCGACGAAGAGCGCCCCCAGCGCGAAAAACACGGCGGCCAGCACGGCATACACCTTCAGGTTGACGTGTCCCGGCGCACGGGCCAGCATGAGCGCGCCAACCACGAGCGCGAGCCATGCGACGGCGACGACGCCGCTGAACAATTGCGCCTCCAGCGGCAGACCGCTTTGGAGCAAGCGCAACGGCGTGACGACCACACGCTCGTACCCCAGCAGGGACGCCGCGGCGGTGTTGACGGAAACGACGGCCAACATCACAAGCACCGCACCGTACAGCACGTCGAAGCCGACATGTACGAAGCTCCACTCCCGGCGATGCGTGATGCGTTCAAACTCGCCGATGCCTGAGGCGCGGGCCGGTGGTGGGAGGTGCTCGGTCATGAATGCGGTGGTTGCGGGTGCCGCGGGTGGATGGTGCGTTCAAGTGCGTGGGGGTCGAGGGGACGCAAGACGAGGTCTTTGCGCATCCCTTGGAGCCCGAGAATCACCCAAGTGCCGACGAGGCACGCGAGCGCCGCGACGCAGCCGGCGAAGATTTGCACCGCGAGGCTCGCATCGAAGAGCTGCGCAAGCGGAACCGCTTCGCCGCTCGCCACGAGCAGGGCAAGGGCGAACGCGAGCAACGCCAGCCCGGCAAGCTGTCCGCGTACGTGGTTGCGCCACGTACTGATCCCCCCCGCAGCCTCGACGACCTGAATCAACGCAAGCAGCAACAACGCAACCCCGCCGAGCAGGAACGCCGCGCCGCCGAGCTGAATGAATGCGGCCGTCGCCGCTGCGCCGGAGGGTATGACGAACGAGGCAAGCAGGTGCGCGAAGGCCGCGAGAAGAATGAGAGATGCGGCGGCAACCAGCAGCCCACCGCTTGTCGGTCGCCACTGGGCACGCTGTGCCGCGGATCCCGCGTGGCGGAGCACGAGCACTGCCGCGGCGAACGCAAGCATCAGCCCCGCGCTGAGCGCAGACAGCGCGGCGGAGAAGGTGGGAGCGGCACTCGGCCACGGCGACACTGCGGAGGCGGTTGCGAGGCTCGTACCCACCTCGAGTACGGCAAGCAAGGCGAGCGCCACGGCGCACACCGCGCATGCCCGCCAGGCACCGTCAAGTCGGCGCGCGGCACGTGCGGCATGCAAGGCGCTACCACGGCGAGTGCGTGCACGGCGGTGCGTCACCACGAGCGCCGCGGCCGAGTCCGAAGCCCCGGCATGCGAAGAAAACGAGTATGCACGATCCATCATCATCACAACGCCGTTTCTTCCGCCTGCCCCGCTGACGTCGCGCGCGGAGCGTGTACGCACGTTTTGCAACCCCGTGCCGAGCGTCGCATCCGCCTTTAGGCTTCGCCGTTCACGTCCCCGTGATGATGCGGCCCCCCGAGCGTGGAACAGGAGGGACCGCGGGTCCGTTCGTTGCGGCGGGGCTTCTCTTGCCCCGTTGTCCGCGTCCTCCCGGCCTACCCCGGTGTGACGACTCGCTGCTGCTGCTCGGTCGGCACCGCGCGGTCAATGGCTTGCCGCGTGCGTTGCAGGATCACGAGGTAAAGCAGCACAAGTGCCAGCGCGACGGCACCGATCGCGACGGAAACCGCCGCGCCGAGCTGCTCGACCATCTCGACGGTCACCGCACCGGCGGCGACGGCAAAGACAACTCCCATCAGCGCGTAAATCACCAGCACATAGCCGATCATCAACACGCCGGTGCTCACGACCATGGCTCGCTGCGCAAGCAAGCGGTTGGCGCCCCGCAGAAAGAACAAGAAGAGCAACCACGCGAAGAGCAACAGCAGCCCACTGCTCATGGAATAGATTCCCGCAAGCACGGCGTCGCCCCACGCCACCGCGGCAACGGTTGCCCCAATGGCGCCGACGACGGCGATCAGAGCGCCAATGACGAGACTCTTCAGGCCGGTGCCGCGGGGAACCGAAAGGCAGCGCACAATGCCGATCAGCGAGACAATTAGAAAGATTCCCGCAATGATGCTCGCGACAATACCGGCGTCGGTAAGCGTCGGTGCGGAAAGTTGGAATTCCGCGGCGCGCGCTGCCTCTGTCCGCTCCAGTGCGGCGAACGTACCGGCCTCGCCGAGTACAATGGTGACGGCCATGCCGATTAACACGACGAGCACGCCGATCATGCCGATGAACACGAGGCTCAAGCCGCCGCGCGTGTGCTGCCACTGCTCGGCATGCGCCACGTCGACAGTGCTGGGAATTGCCGCAAGTGCAGGGTTCATCACCACAAGCGGCGGCGTGTCGCGAGCGGGATTCTCTTCGGGCCTCGTCTTGCCTACCTCGTCGTCCTGCCGAGACGCGGAGTGTGGTTCGGATTGCGGCTCGCGCTTTCGCTCGTGCTCGGGTTGCGGGCTTTGCGGGTGGTCGGCCTCGAACATGGCGCACTCCCGTGCAGACGAAGGAGTGAAGGTCGTAACAACGTTCCGTCGACCGGACCGACGCCATGCGCACACCCACAAGGGCTCGCACGGCGGCCCGGCTTCCACGCAAACGCCACAGCGGCCGCGAATATGCCGAGGGTGGTGAAGAAACCGCCAGTCGGTGGCAATGAAGGCGGTCGAAATTTGCTTGAGTCCGCAAGGCAAACGAGGGATTGGCACCTCACGTGCTACCGGAGTCACGCCGCTTGAGCGAGAAGGCGAGCGGCGGGCGTGGCTCACCCGAGGCTGGCTGCGCGCCACCGTGACTCGCCTCGGCGGGGAACGCATTTTCCGTGCGCTAGAGCGAGGCGTAGTGCTCGCATTGTGCCTTGACGCGTTCGAGTCCTTGACGCCAGAAGTCGGGGCTTGCGAGGTCAATGCCGAAGCGCTCGGCGAGGGGCTCCGCGTCGTCCTGATTCGTGTGGCGCAGCAACTCGCGGTAGCGGGGCAGGAACGGCTCTCCTTCTTGCTCGTAGATGGCGTAAAGGCCGAGGCCGAATAGGTGGCCGAAGGCGTAGGGGAAATTGTAGAAGTTGTTGCCCCACGAGTAGTAGTGCGGCTTCCAGACCCACATATACGGGTGATACGTCGACGGGTCGACGGCCTCGCCGTAGGTCTCCGCTTGTGCGTCGCGCATCAACTCGCAGAACTCGTCGGCGCTCAACTCCCGCTCGGCCCGTATGGCGAAGACGTTCGACTCGAAGATGAAGCGCGAGGAAATGTCGAGGCAGACGCCGGTGGCGCGTTGCAGTTGCGCCTCGAGGATGGCGAGCATTTCGTCGCGTGGGTCCTCGCCGTTTTCGCTGGCTTGTTGCGCGTCACGCAGCATGGCCTCGGCAATCAATGTCTCGCAGAAGATGCTTGCCGTCTCCGCAAGCGTCGAGGGGCTGCCGCGGCGCAACGGCTCGAGACCGCGCTGGCAGTGGTTGTGATAAGCGTGGCCGAGTTCGTGGGCGAGCGTCGACATGGCGTTTACGCTGCCGTCGTAGTTCTGCAGGATGCGGCTTTGGTCGTGGCCGACAATGGGCATGCAGAACGCGCCGGCACGTTTTCCCTCACGCGGCAGCGCATCAATCCACTGCTCGTCGAAGGCACGCGCGGCAAGCTCGCCGAGGTCGTCCGCAAAGCCCGAAAACTTCTGCACAATAAACTCGCGTGCTGCCGCCCAGTCGTAAAGGGTGCGTGACTCACCGACGGGTGCCGCCGTATCCCACCAGGCGAGGCGTTCGAGGCCGAGCTTTTGCGCCTTCGCTTCGAAGTAGCGGCGGAACGTGGGAACGTACTCGCGAATGGTATTCATCAACGCATCCAGTACCGCCCGGGACACGCGGTTCTTGTCGAGCGCAATGTCGAGCACCGAGTCCCACCCGCGGTGCTTGGCGAGCGTAAGAGCGGTGCCTTTGACGTGGTTGAGGCACGCGGCAATGGGCGTGCGCACCGACTTCCAGCCTTCCAATTCGGTGCGGTAGGCGCGTTCGCGCACCTCGCGCTGCGGCTCGGTACGCATGTTGAGCACGACGGTGATGGGCAACTCCTCGGTTTTTCCGTCGCGCTCGAAGGGCACCTTCAGTTGGCTCGTGATGGTGCCCTGCAGCCGGCCGAAGGCATTGCCCCCGTCGAGGACGAGTTCGCTCGCAAGCCCCTCCATCTCCTCGCTCATGGTGTGCTCGGCGTTCAGCTCGGCACGCTTGAGCGTGTAGTGATGATCCCGGGCACACTCGTTCTGCGCAACAACCTCCGGCAGCAACACCGCGAAGCTACCGACCCACATGGTGAAGCGCACCATAATTTGCTGCATCCGCACGCCGACTTTCTGCAGCTTCGAAAGGTATTGGGTAGCTTCGTCGTTGTAGCTGTCGGTGGAAACGTAGCTGTAGACGTATGCCTGTAACGTGTCCCCGAGCGTGCGCACGTCGTTGATGCGGGTCAGCGCCCCTTCGAGCACGGGAGCCAAGCCGTCGGGTACCTCGCTCGGCGTTTCCTCGAGTTCGCGGATGTCGTACTCGTCGAAGAACGCTTCCAGGTCGCCGAGCTTGCGGAGATACTCCTCCATTGCCGAGCGAAACTCGGGGCTGTCCAGCGCGGGATAAATGGTGCTGACGTCCCAGGTGGGCAGCGTGCCAGGTTGTTCGGCGTGGGCCATGGTGTTCACCTCATGAGCTGGGAATGGCGGCTGGCGTTTGGTTCACGTCGTGCATCTTGCCACAGCCCTCGCGACGGGCGAAGCAAAAGGCACGTTGCATCGTCAGTACCGACGCGGCGTGCAAGCCGCGAGAACGAGCGTATGCACCGAGTGCGCCGTTGCATGGCAACGGAAAAGACAAGCCACCGATCGGCGGACCAGCATCGCAGGTTAACGGGCGCTCATCGGCACCCGGCTTGGAGGCTCGTGCTTGCGTTGTTGCGGCATGCGAAGAAAAGTGGACGCATGAAACCTCGGGGGCTCTTAACATGGCAACGGCGTTGCGGCGCCTCTGGCGAATTGCTTCGTGGTTCGTACAGTCACACTCCCTCCCACCCCTCCGGTTCTCACTCACGTACTGAAACCTACTCTAGCGGGATGAATGGCTCATGAGTCGTGTGCTTGGTGCTTGCATCTTGGCGGCGGGTAAAGGAACGCGGATGAACTCGGCAACGCCCAAGGTGTTGCAGCCCTTGGCCGGCGCGCCCATGCTCGAGTTTGTGCTGCAGAGTCTTGCGGAGTTGTCGCAGCCGCCAGCGGTGAATGCGCTGGTTGTGGGGTACGGCGCGGACAAGGTGCTCGCCTCGCTCGACAAACTTGCGGCGCCGATTCGCGAGCGCCTTTCCCTGACGCCGCTGCGCCAGGAGCCGCAACTCGGAACCGGACATGCGGTGCAGATGGCGGCGCATGCGTTCGACTCCGTGGCGCAGCAGGACGGCGACGTGTTGATTGTGCTCGGCGATGTGCCGTTGATTCGCGCCGCGACGCTCGAGCGCTTGCTTGCGCATCACCGCGAGCAGGCCGCTGCGGCGACCATGCTAACCATGCAGGTGGCGGATCCGAGCGGCTACGGACGGGTCGTGCGCGACGAGCTCGGCATGCTCGCCGAGGTGGTCGAGCACAAAGACGCCAGCGGCTCGGTGGCACGCATCAACGAGGTCAACACCGGCATCTTCGCCTTTCGCGCCCAGGCGCTTCTCGAGGCACTGCCCGAGTTGTCCAACGACAATGCCGCTGGCGAGTACTACTTGCCCGACGTGCTGCCGTGGCTGCTACAGCGCGGCCAGCGTTGCTCGGCCCTGCTCGCCCAGGACTCCCTCGAAGTGCAGGGGGTGAATACCCGCAAACAACAGGCGGCCGCCGACGCCGCGCTGCGGGAACGCATCCTCGACGAGCTGATGGAGGCCGGGGTGCACATTGTCGACCCGGCGAACACCTACATTGAAGCGGGCGTCGAGATTGGCACGGATACGACGGTGCATCCGTTCACGGTGATCCGTCGCGGCGTGCGCATTGGCGCCGGCTGCGACGTCGGCCCGTTCGCGCATGTGCGCGCCGGTACGGTGCTCGAGGATACCGCGGAACTCGGCAACTTCTGCGAAGCGAAGAAGGCAACCCTCGGGCCGCACAGCAAGGCGAAGCACCTGGCCTACCTCGGTGATGTCACCGTCGGCGAAGGCAGCAACATCGGCGCCGGCACGGTGATCTGCAACTACGACGGTGAGCACAAGCACCACACCGAGATTGGCGACGGCGTCTTCATCGGCTCCGGCAGCATGATCGTCGCGCCCCGCAAGATTGCCGACGGCGGCCGGACGGGGGCCGGCGCCGTGGTGACCAAAGACGTCGAGCCGGGTGTGACCGTCGCCGGCGTCCCAGCCAAACCGCTTAAGCGCAAGGAGTAAGGGAGCCGTTCCGCGGGGGCGGAAGATGGTGAGGGTGATTCGAGGGGGGGAATCGACGGAATCCCGTTGCTGCGGGTCGTGCGCAAGGGGGAAACGTGCGTTTTGACACAGCGAGCCCGGCGAGAGGAGAGGAAGGGAGTGGAAAGGTCAGGCGAGGATGTGAGGTGAGGTGCGAAGGAGAGTGCGAGCGCAAAAGTGCAGGGTCGTCCACGACTGATGACCACGACGCGGTACAAAGGGAGCGACGTGCGCCCCGCGTTCCGGAGTGCAGGAGCCGTCAGCATTGGACGTTCACCGCAGCTACTGTGAGCGTATTCGCGGCCGTGGAGGAGCACGCCTGTTGCCTCCGCTGTCGGGGCGCAGTCACTCACCTGTCTTGCCCACCGGCTCGGGCACGTTTGGCAAAAGGCGCATTGCAGGGAACGCTTGCGGACATCCCGTCGTTGAAACAGTCGAAACTTCCAACGCGGGTAGCGGCCGCTTCGTCTGATGAGTGGGTAGGTGTCACTTATCTTGTACGCTCTATCCCGTGTCCCTTGTGCCCGATACAATGGAACCAACGCCGTGACGGTCGCGGCGGCGGGGGCCCGGACTTCTAGCGAGTGATGAACGTTGTGCTGGAACGACTGCCTGCTGACCTTGTGAATCGGATCAAGAAGGCTCGCACCGAGGCGCGCAAGCTCGCCGCCGAGGCGTGGTGCGGTGGGGGCCATGCGGAGACGGTGCGGGCGAACCTCGGCCGTTTCGATCTGAGTGTGCGCGAACGGATCTCCGCGGTACTCGACCACGCCGCCGGGCTGGCTTGCGAGGGGGGCCACCGACTCGGCGAGGGGGAGGAGTCGGAGGAGGTTCGGGAGTGCCGGGCGAAGCTTGAGTCGACGCTGGCGGGGCTGCTCGACGACGCCATGCAGCCAGTGCGCGAGCACGTCGAGCGGCAGTCGGCCAGTGCGACGCTTGCGCCGCGCAGCGTGATTAGTGTGTTGCGGGCGGCGGTGCACCTGTACGAGCATTTGTTGCCGCGGGCGAAGTGGCCCTCGGTGTTGTTGGCGGCGGAGGGGCCGGAGGCGCACCGGGCGCTTGTACGGGCGCTCTCCGACGCGGACTTGCTGGATGAGGCGCACGGCCGCCGGCTCGCGCACTTGGGGCTTTTGCAACTTTCCATTCCCGCGGAGCCGGATCTGTTGCAGGTGCTCGGCCGGCTCGACGGGGTGCGCCAACTTGCCGACCCGGCAACGGTCGTCGCCCGGGCGGAAGTGCGCGTCAGCACCGCCGACGAAGCAGCCGACTTGCACGGCCTGCTGAACGTGCCGCGTTGGGCGCCGAAGGAGCTCGGCGAAAACGTCCGTGTGGCCCTGTTGACCTCGGGGGCGAGCACGAGTCATCCGGATCTGCGTCGGGTCGAGGTGCGCGACTTCACCGGTGAGGGGATGAGCGACGAGTTGGGGCTCGGCAGCCACCTTTGCGGGCTCGTCGCTGGCGACGGCTCGAAGAGCGACGGCGTCTTCGTGGGGCTTGCCCCGCATGCGCGGGTGCACATTGCCAAGGTGGCGGACCGCGGCGGCGACGTGACGCTGGGGCGCTTCGCCGCGGCGTGCGACTGGGCCGTTCGCGAGGCGCGCTGCGACATCCTCGTGCTGCCCCTTGAGGATGCGGGCAATGCCGTGGCGACGGCCCTGATGCACGCCGTCTGCGAGTCCGCGCTCAAGCAGGGCTTGCTCGTCGTCACCGGCGCCGGGGACACCGGCCCGGCCACGGAAACCATTCAACCGCCCGGGGATATGGCGGAGGTGATCAGCGTCGGTGCGCTCGACCGCCACGGCCGCTTGGCGGCCCTCTCCGGCCGCGGGGATCCGCGCATTGAAACGGCGCTGTTCAGCAAGCCCGACTGCGTCGCCCCAGGGGTGGACGTCGCCGGGCCGCGGGCCTCGAGTGCCGCGAGCTTGCGCGAGTTCGACGAGCACGGCGCCTATACGCTGCTTACGGGGACGGCGCCGGCGGCGACGGTGCTCGCCGGATGCTTGGCGCTGACGCTTTCCGCTGCACGGGAGACGCACGGCGAAGCGACCCGCGCCTGCCAGATCC
>SKZP01000600.1 GCA_007127275.1 Planctomycetota bacterium | reverse complement strand
CGACTCCGCCCCGGCCATTTTCTTCACGGCACGTTGGTCGAGTTCGTTGGTCGTCAGCGGACTGCGGCTGCGCACGCGGATTTCCGACTCGCCGATGCTCACGACGTCCTGACGCTGCAAAAACCGCTGATTGATCGTTTCGCCCCCGACCTGGGTGCCGTTGCGCGACTCCAGGTCGACCACCTTGAGTCCGCTCGCCTTGACCTCGAACTGGCAATGGACGCGGCTGGCAAGCTCTTCCTGGATGGTGATGTCGGCGTCGTCGCCACGACCGACGGTCACCACCGGTCGCTCGAGCACATGCGTGAACTCGCCGCAGCGCCCGGAGAAGTGCAGTTCGTAGACGGTGCCGGGGGCTCCGAACGGCACCTCGTCGGGTTGCTCGGCCTCCGCGACGGGAGCGCTTGCCGGTGCGGCCGCCGTGGGGCCGCGAGAATTGCCGCTCGCACGTGTCGGGCGCCCACTGCGCTTTGCCTCGGCGCGCGACGACTTGGCCGAATCATCGGCGAGAAACTCGATCACCGTGGAGCCGATCGCAAGCACGTCTCCCGGCGCCAACTTCGCCGTGCCAGTCAGCGCTTCGCCGTTGAGCAACGTACCATTGCGCGAGCCGAGGTCTTCCACCGCCCACCCATCACCGGCGGGCCGAAACCGCACGTGCTTGCGCGAGGCCAGCGCCTCGTCAATCGCCACGTCGCAGCTCTGGGCGCGGCCGATGACCACCGGGCTGTCGGTCAGCGCAACCGGATCACCGAGGGGCTCATTTCCAACTTTGAGGCGCAGACTGGGCATAACGGGATCGCGGTAGCGGCCAACGAAAACGCGACGAACCACGCAAAGGGAACCGACAACGGCAACACGGACAGCAACGCCTCCGTCGTCACCGCCCGTAGAGCCCCAAGGATACCGCAGCTCGGCCAACTCGTCCAGCACACCGCCACATACTCGACGCCAAGTCGCGGGCTGCACCTGTCTTGTACGCAGATACATGCTGTTGCTCAACTCAGCGTCACAAGGGTGGCAAATTTCTCCTTTCTGAAATTGACGCGGGGAATTCGTCGCCCTCGGTTGCACACTTTGCACTCATTGCGTACCACTTGTGGAGTAATGGAAACTGCCTTGGTATCCTTGGGCCAGTCGAAGGGTCAGTCTGCGTCAGCTCGGTGGAGATCTTTCGATATGTCGGAGCCAACTGTTCACACCGAGTTAACGCCACCTCTTCGCTCGCGCATGAGTCGTTCGAAGCATGGGTTCCGGCGTTTCCTTCCTTCGGCGATGTACGTGGCTTTGGTAGGACTCGGCACAGCGGTAACGCTCAGCTACCTGGGGGAGCCGTACGCGTGGTTGATGCCCAGTTGGGTAGCACTCGTCGTGCTCGGCTTTGCCCTGCTCGTGCGCGGCACCGAACGCTACCACGCGGCGCACTTGTCCGTGGCGGCGCTGGCCATTCCGGTGGCCGTGCCGGCATATTCACTGCTGGTGGGCTACCCGGGGGTCAGCGGCGGAGAGATCGCCGTGTCGGCGATCGCGGCAACCCTTGGCGTGTGGGCCGCCTGTGCCCTGGCCTTTCTCGTTGCCAAGCGCAACCTCGAGCAGCAGGAAGACCTGGAGCAAGCGCACGTCGAGCTCGCCGAGGCGGAAGAGGCACTTGATCGCTTCGGCTGCTACACGCTGGAGCGGAAGTTGAGCCAAGGCGGCATGGGAGAGGTCTGGATTGGCCAGCACGTGTTTCTCAAGCGACCGGCGGCGATCAAGTTGATCCGGCACGAGATGCTACGGAACCGACTCGCATCGGACGTGGCCGAGGAGCTGGGCAACACCTCCTCCGTCGACGACATACTCGCCCGGTTCGAGCGCGAAGCGAGCACCATCGCCATGCTCACCTCGCCGAATACGGTGCAGATCTACGACTACGGACGCACCAGCGGCGGCACCTTTTTCTATGTGATGGAGTTGTTGCACGGCATCGACTTGCAACGCTTCGTGCGCACGTTCGGACCCATGCCGCAAGAGCGGGTGGCGCATCTGTTGGTGCAGGCTTGCCTCTCGCTCGCCGAGGCGCACGACGCCGGCTTCGCCCACCGCGACATCAAACCGCAGAACCTGTTTCTGACACGCCAGGGCGTACAGTACGACGTGCTCAAGGTGCTCGACTTCGGCCTCGTGCTCGACTTTCTCGGTGCCAACGACCCTAGTGCAGTGCATCTCACCGCGGCGAACGCCGTCTGCGGCACACCGAGCTTCATGGCGCCGGAGCAGGCTCGCGGCCGCGACGTCGACCACCGAGCGGACCTTTACTCGCTGGGTTGCGTCGCTTACTACCTGCTTACGGGCACGCACGTCTTCCCGGCCAAGGAACCCCTTGAGCGCATTCTCGCGCACGTCCAAGAGCCGCCGGAGCCGATCGGCCGGCGTGCGCCGCGCCTAAACATTCACCCGGAACTCGACCGACTCGTTATTCGCTGCCTGGAGAAGGATCCGAAGAAGCGAATGCAGTCGGCGTTCGAGTTGATGGAGGTCCTCGAGTCCGTTCCCTTTTCGCGCCCCTGGACCAAAGTGGACGCCCGCAACTGGGCCCATCAGCATCCCTCGGTCTTCGGCGAACGCCGCGTCGAGCGCATTTCAACGTTGACGCCGCCGCTGTTGCGCCCCATGGCGAGCGTATTCCCCGGCACCGTGAATCGGCAACGGGGCAACGGGGCAACCCTGCAACATCCCTAGGGAACCCGTCCGGAACGGCAGTTCTCTTGGTTGGCGGCGACGTGGAGCGAAGCGTCGCACCCCGACGTTTTCCCATGAGCCCCGTCGTCTCCGGGTTTGCGAGGCGCCCCACGCGGGGCGCGCTCCGCTTCGCGTCGTGCCTGGACGGTTGCGGGGCAGGCGGGGTAGACTTGCATCATTCGCATGGAAGCCGTGGCGGCTCTCGTCTCTTTGCCGGGCTTCTTACTCGCCGTTCTTGATTCGCTCCGGGCCTCGGCATGAGCAACCCACACCCGAAAGACCTGCTGGAGCAGGCGTATCAGGAATTCTACGCCGGGCGCTACGACCGTGCCTTGGAGGGATTCCGTGCGGTCCTCGAACATCCCTCGGCGAGTGAACACGACAAGATCGAAGCGCAAGAGTGCATCAACATTGTGCACCCCGCCTCCTCCGGCGTGAACGAAGCGGCTACGCGGCAAGACGACGAGTCACCAGCCGGCGAGGCAGCGCCGAGCGAGGGTCCCGTGTTCGACGTTCGCGTCGACGACGAGCCTCCGGCGCTCGAGCCGCAGCAAGAAGGGGGGCCGGCGGTTGGAGAAGAAGCAGGGGGTGGTGACGACACACTCCCGGTGCCGGCCGACCCCTTTGCCGACATGCCGGGGCTCGTCGACTTCGGCGAGGACGAGCCGTTTGGCGACGAACGTGCGTCGTCCGACGTTGACGAGCAGCCGGACGAGCTCGAAGTGATGATGATGGCGGACAGTGCCCGCCACTTGGAGATTGATCCGAGCGTTGCGAGTTCGGTGCAACCGGCGGGGGAGACGGCGGCGGCGAACGCCTCGTCGCCGGATGACGCCCCGCCCGCCGGCGCAGCGGCCGGCGAGACGGTGATCGAAGAAGAAAGCGAGGACAGCGACGAAACGGATCCGTTCCCAGCCGCCAATGCGGCTGGCTCGTCGCTTGCGCCGTCGGCGGCCCCGGCACATGCAAGTGCGAACGACGACCCGGCGACGCTTGACGAGCTCAACGACGAGATGGCCGTGCAGGTCCACCGAGTCGTTGAGTTGGAGAGCGAACTCGAGAGCATTCGCTCGGAGTTGCGCAACCGCGGCAGCGAAGTGCAGTCCTTGCACGACCTCGTTCGCACGCTCACCGGTGACCTCGACCAACGCAACCGCGAGATTGCCGAGCTTCAGCGCCGCATCCTCGAACTTGCCGAGCAGCAACAATCGGAGCGTTCCCAGCAAGCCGAACAGCACCGCCGGAGCATGGAAACGGAGCGCAAGCGAATTGCCGCGGAAACTCGCAAGCTCGTCGAGCAGGAGCTGCATCAGCAAGACGGCACGCACCCGGCGGCCCGACGGAAACGCCCTGCTGGCAACGAGAACGCGCCGAGGAAGCCACGACAACAGAAACCAACGGAGAGCAACGCGCGCTTGCCGCAAATCGGCGACTATCGCAACGGTCACGGCAACGGTCACGGCAACGGTCACGGCAACGGAAGCAGCCGGGCAAACAAGTCGGTCCCGGCGACGCACCCCTCGCATGCCGCGGTCTTCGGCCCGTCCACGGCGGAGCCGCCGCGCCACCCTACCCCGGCGGTCTACCGTTCATTGACCAACGAAAAGGATAGGCACGAGAGCGACGAAACCGAAACGAGCCAGCCGACGGTCTCGGCCATGACGACACGTCTCACGGTCAGCACGCCCAATCTCTCCGCACCGTCGAGCTCCGATCACATGTCGGTCTACACGGTCAGCAAGCGTGGACAGGGTCTTGTCGTGCGTACCGGGCTGAAGCGACAGCGCAGACCCATCAATCTGTTTGCTCTGCTCGGCTGCCTCGGGCTTCTTGTTGCGACTTTTTTGCCGTGGCACATCTCGGCGACGAACATGATGCTGTCGCTCGGCGAGCTCGGGCAGTTGCTCTCGACGCACCGTCCGAGCATTTCCCTGGATACGTGGTTGACGCTCGTTGACCTGCTGTGGCTGTTGCCGGTCTTCGCGGTTTTTCTGCTCGTTTGGGAGGGGATTCATTGGGGGCAGGGCTACAACGGCCACCTGATGCACGCGCTTGTCGGATTGTTGATGCTGGGTCTTGTCGGCGGCGTCTTCGGCCTGTTGCCGCATCGCGAGACGGTGGAGGCGGGATTCTTCGAAACTCTGTTTGCGCACGGAGAGTCGTTGCAACTCGGCGCCTACGTGGCTTTGGGTTCGTGCATGCTGTTGCTCGGCGGACTCTTCTGGCCACGCCGGCGACGCGGGGGGCGCAAGCACTACAGCGAGGAAGCCTCCAGTTCCGCGACGACGTTCCCGGCAATGACGTCCGCAGTTACATCTCCGGCTCACAAACCCGCCTCCTCGCGCTACCCGGCAAGCGCACTGCAAAGCTCGCAACGCAGCGCCGCCGCAAAGTCAACCGTACGCTCAGGCCACTCGCGCCCGCCCGCCGCAACTCAAGACGAATCCTCGGCTTCCCCTTCGCGAGGATTTCGTGCGCAAACGTAAACCTCCACGTCTCTAGGATTCGTAAGTCTTCCGCTGCGCTCGACGTTGCTTCGTTGTCGTCGGCTTCGCTGCATGATGAGGCAACAGCGCGTATCACTCAGCAGGCAGGCTGGAGCCGCGTGAATGGAAGTGGGTACGGAGTCAATGGATCCGCCGATCTTTGTGATCGGGCGCCAGCACTGCGGCAATACGTTACTTGTGCGTCTGCTCGGCAATTGCTCGACCGTGCTTGCGCAGACGAACGAGAACGTCTTTTTCGAGCACCGCACCTTGATTGACCGCGAGGCTGATGCGCGGCAGCGGGCCGAACGGGTTTTGCCGCTGATGAACATTGCAGAGGAGTCGTTGAAGGACGCGGTGCGAGCGTCGTTGCATGCCTTTGTCGAACGGGCCGGCGAGGAAGATGCCGACGCCGTCGCGCTGTATACGCACGGCATGAATGTGCTCGCCCGGCTTGCCGGCAAGCGTCGCTGGGTGCAGAAGGCGACGAGCTACATCTTTTATGCCCGCGAGCTGCTCACGGCGATGCCAAGTGCGCAGGCGGTCTACCTCGAGCGCAATCCGTGGGATCTTGCCGCCTCGAGCAAACTGCGTGGCGACCCGAACACGACGCTGGGCGCGTCCGCGGCATGGCGCACCGGGTTTCGACTCTCGCGCGCCTTGGCTACGAGCTTTCCCGAGCGCATGTTCCTGTTGCGCTACGAGCAACTCGTCAACGACCCGGAGCGAGCGCTCGGCGAGTTGTTCGCGAAGCTGGGGCTGGCGTTCGAGGCTGACGTGCTTGACGTGCCGCATGTGAACGAAGCGGGCGGCCGCACCCACAAGGGGACGCAGGATTACGGCGCCGTTGACGGAACGCGCGGACTCACACGGTCACGGCTGTATTATTATCCGGATGTGCTTACCCCGCTGGAGATTATCACCGTCGACTGCATTGCCGCGCGCGGCGCCGCCCGGGCGGATCTCGAGGCGACATACCCCGAGCTCAAGCACCGTATACGCGCCGCCCCGTGGTACCGCCGCGTCGCGTTTGCCGTGGCGCTTCCGTGGCTGGTACTGCGCTTCGGCGTGCGGTATCTCGCCCGCGGACACGGCGGATCACTACGGCACTTGTGCGCTCGTACGTGGCGGCGCATCCGCTTGCTGGGCACGCGTCGTGCGTAGGTGGGATACGTGGCTTGGGAGCCACGAAGGACACCGTGATCTCGGAGGAAAAGAGCGGAAATGGAGAGCACACGTAAGAGAACGCGGGGCTTTTACGTGCCAAACCGCCCGTGCATTGAGCTTCGTGATTTCATGCTCACGGGCCGCGGCCCGGGATCCCCTCCGTTGACGGATACGACCCACGAACCGTAGCCCGTGACCGTTTGCGGATTCCAAACGGCAAGCGGTTTGGTGCGTCCTCGGCTTGCTGGCGAAGCCCCCAGTGGTTTGCGCGCCCTCGCCTTACGTAGAAGCGTGGCAGGGTGCACTTGCGAACTCGCTACTCGTTCTCGTCTGCCGCTTCGCCGTTTGCGTTGTCGTTGTCGTTGTCGCCGGATTGCTTGGCAGGGGACTCGCTGGGCTCGCTTTGCTCGGGCGTGCTGTCCTTACCCTGCAGTTCGGACTCGGCCGGGGCTTCTTGCTTGCTCTCTTCGCTCTCTTCGGACGGCGCGGGTGCGTTGTCGACGTCGGCGGCGGGCTGCGTCTCCGGTGCGTTCCCTTCGTCGGCCGCCTGGGGCTTGCCGGCCTCTTGCGACGACGGCTCCGCGCTTGATGCGTTCGGTTCCGGGTGGCCTGTGTCGGAGGCGCGGGCCTCGGCGGGGCCGTACTCCGACTCGGAGTCGCCGTCGGCCCCGTCGTAGCGACGCACAACGACCTCTTGCGGCCGCAAAATGCTTTCGCCCCAGCGGAAGCCGTCGCGGACGACCTCGGCGACCGTGCGGTCGAGGGACTGATCCTCCGTCGGAATGCGCTTGAGTGCCTTCTGGAACTTTTTGTCGAACTGCGTCGGCCGCTCCTCAATCACCTCCACGTCACGGCGGTACAGAATCTCGAGAATCACCTCGCGCAGCAGGGCGAACTTGTTCGCGGCATCCTCGTCCCGCTCGTCGCGCAGCATCCGGCCGACGTCGTCGTAAAGCAGAATCAAGTCCATGTAGACCGGCTTCTGCGAGCGGAACAATGCGTCGTCGCGGTAGAACTTGAGTTCCTCATGCAGCCGGTCGAAGGCGCTCTGGCTTTGCTTGTCGGCGCGGAAGCGCTCGTTGAAGTAGCCGGTGAGGCGGTTCAAGTGTTGCTCGAAGGCGGTGAGCCTCGTGGCGACCTCGCCCAGGAAGCCTTGCACCTGGTTGAGTGCCTTGCCGAGGTTCTGGAGGTTCGTGCGGTTTTGCTCGACCTCGCGGAAGCGGTTGCGCATTTCGCCGACGAGAGCGTCATACATGGTCCGCAAATCGGTGCGCACCGCCTCGACCACGGATTGGACGGGGAACTCCTTCTCCTCGGTCTTCGGCTGCGACCGCTGCGGCTTCGCGTGTTTCGACGTTGCGGCGTGCTCGTTTTGCTCGCTCTGTTCCGTTACGGCGGCAGCGGCTTCGCTGTTGGGCCCTTCCGTCGTCGCGCCCCGCTCGTTGTTCGTCGCTTTGTCGCCCGCGGCTTGCGTGGCGTCGGTTTGCGCATGCGGCGTTGCGGGTGGGCCGCCGGTGGCTTGCCCGTTGGTGCCGTCGCGTTCCGTTTCCGCCGCCGCTGCGGATGCGCTCGGCGCCGTGGACTCGGCATCTCCCTCGTTGGCAGCGACCGGCGGCAACGGAGTGCCGTTGGCCAACGCCTCGCCGTTGGCGTAGCACGGCAGCAGCTCATGCAGCCCCATTGTCGCGAGGCTGCGGCGCACCGCCTCGGGCACGGCGAGCAGCGCAAGCGCATACCCCTTCTCCCACACAAGGTCGTGCAGGATGACGAGGCGCCCCAGGGCGAGCGAGTCGACGTTGCGCAACGCGGAGCACTCGAGCACCACCGGTTTGCGTACCGACGACGCCTCGTTGCCTTCGTCGGCGCCGGTTGCACGGTCGCCGTTGCCGTTGTCGTTGCCGTTGTCGCGGTCGTTGCCTGCCACCGAGCTGCGCACGCGTGCTTCGAGGCGCTGCCACTGGCCGAGGGACACGAGCGTGCTCGGCTCGAGCACGAACGTCGCCTCGCCGGGCGGTTGCGCGTCCTCCGACGGGTGCGCCTCGTCGCCGGTGCGTGCCGGTTTGCGCTCCTCGCCGTCGTTGGCGCGCGGCTGCTCCGCCGCGTCACCGGCACCTTCGTGCTGCGCCGCCTCCTCGACACGTTTGCGCAGATACGCGAGCGTTTCCTCGCTGAGTGCGCCGGAGCTCGACGCCGAGGCCGAAGTCACCGCCGCTTCGCTGGCGCGAGTCGCGGGGGAGCCGGGAGCCGGAGACTGGGACTCGTCGTGCCGATCTTCCATCGATTGCGTAGCCTCGTAAGCGTCAAGAGGTGCGGAGCGTGGCACGAAAGGCCGGGAAAGGAACGAACGAACCGTGTCTCCTCCAAATACGGGCGGCACGCACGAAGACCCGCCGGAAGAAGGGCAGACGGCGGCGCGCTGGATGGAACACGTGAGACGGCAACAGACGTAGCATGTTGCACTCGGCGCAAGAACCCCCCATTCGCGCCCGCATCACCCGGCACCCTCGCCGAGCGGTCCGGACACTTTGAGGGCAACGACCGTGAGATCCGCGGTTTGGGGAAGGTCGCCGCGCCAGGTATCGATGCGGCGCATCAGGAAGTTCAGGAAGCTCTGCGCGGAGCGGTGACCTTGCGACTGCATGAGGATGGAAAGGCTGTCAATGCCGAACTCCTGACCGCGGTTGTTCTGCGTCAGCGGAACCCCCTCGGTGTACCACATCAGCAAATCCCCCTCGCGCAACGAGGTGATGTCCTCTTCGAGCATATTGTCGAACTTCGGGCCGCGCACCAAGCCGAGGACCATGCCGCTGGGCTTGATCTGGCGTGGCTCCGGCTCGCGGTTCGCGTTGTAGAGCAACACCGGCTGATGCCCGGACTGCGCCGTGGTCAGCACTCCGGACTCAATGTCGAGCAGGCTGAAGACGACGGTGAGGTTCGCCTCGGCCATCAAGTCCGGGACAAGTTCGTCGTTGGTTTTGATGAGAATCTCGCGCGGGCTCTGCGTCTCCTTGGCGAAGATGCGGATGGAGCGCATCGCCATCGCGG
>SKZP01000411.1 GCA_007127275.1 Planctomycetota bacterium | reverse complement strand
CTTTCTCTTCGCCCCTCCTCCGTTCTCCGTGTCCTCTGTATTCTCCAGGTCAACACAGCAGCACTCCGTCGTTCGCACGACCCGTAGCACCGGAACTCCGGCCGCCCCAGCCGAGCGAGTTTTCGGCCGCAACGGGAGGTGCCTCCAGAGGCGCCACGAAGAGGAGGCAAAGCGACGCGCCAAGCGAATTGCGTGTGCGCCGGACAACAAGAATTGACTTTTCCGCCGTGAGGGAATAGTCTGCGGTGACGGGAGTTGGCTACGGGAGGTGTGCAATTCGCTCGTGGTCCCGGGCCGACCGTCCCCTACCCGTCTTTCCCCTGCTTTCAATCCCCCAGAACCACGGGTTTGGCAGCCTTTTGCGAGGTTCAGGCCCGCTCGGCGCACAGCGTGTGCGGCATGCGTGTGATGCATGTTTTGGGCGGGCGTTGATTTGGGTGTTTTCGGCATGCCGTCACCCCTGTCCACTGAGGTGAAGACGATGCGGAAACGGTCACGGAACGTATGGCTCCCCTTGGTTGGAGCGGTGTCGGTCTCCGTGGGACTGCTCGGAAGCATGGGATGCACGTCGTCGCAGCCGCAGGCTCATGCGGTTGAGGAAGACGAGTCGAGCGCTCCAGCGGTTCAGGGGACAACGGAGGGTTCTCCGCGACAGGTGCAGTTGATCGACGAGGAAACGGCACCGGTGGACGAGGTCTCCGCGGAGCGGACGCCGCGTCCGGCACAAACGGGTAGCGGCGGGGGCAGCCCCGACGAGGTGACGCGCGATCTCGACGATTTGAGCGAGCGACAGCGCCAGCAAGTCACCGAACTGGAAGCGGCCTCGGCGTGGGCGATCTCGCGGGCGAACCAATTGATTCGCAGCTCGCAGTTCGCCCGGGCGCAGAATCTGCTGCGCGACATGCAGGCACAACTGACGGGGCGCACGTTCGAGGGAGAGCTCGATCACAACTATCAGGAAATTCAGCGGTTGCTCAATGAGGTCGAAAGCTACCTCGGCACGCCGCGTAGCGAGCGGGTGCACGACGCCTCCCGCGTGCAGCAGGCTATCGAGGAGTCGCGGGCCACGGCCGCGGAGAGCTACGAGAAAGGCAAGCGGCTTCTCGCCGAGGATCGCTACCGCGATGCCCGCGAGCAGTTTGAGCGGGTCCTCAATATCGTACGCTTCGCCCCCTCCTCGGACGAGCTCGAGGAGCAATTCGGCGAGGAAGTCCGCACGCTGATCAACCAGACCCGGCGACTCGAACGCCAGCAGCAGAGCGACGAGGTACAGCGCTTGCGCGAACTCGCACAGGAGGCGGCGCTGCAGGAGCAATTGGAGCAAGAACGGCGTGAGCGCGAGAACATCGACGCCCTCTGGGGAGATGCGCTGTTCAACATGCAACTGCGCCGCTACGAGACCGCCGAGCGCCTCGCCGAGATGATCATCGCGCAGGATCCGAGCTTCCGTGAAGCCCGCGAGATGCTCAACGACATCAAGTCACTCCGCCTGCGCTCCTTGCGGGAGCGAAATGCGGAGCGACAAATCGAAATGTACCGGCGCCTTTGGGCGGAGTGGTATGAATCGAAGATTCCCCTCGCCGGGGGCACCGTCGAGTATCCCGGCGGTGCGGAATGGAGGCGCATCGCCAACCGCGAGCAGGTGCAATGGCGAGATTCCGTCGAGCCGCCCGAGGTGCGCCGAATCGAGGAAGTGCTCTCCACTGGCCGAATCGCCCAGGTGCGCTGGGATAACGTGCGGCTGAGCGAGGCGTTGAGCGAGTTGTTCAGCGACGCGGGGATCCCCTTCACCATCAACCCGGATTATCTGCGCGACGTCGAGGACTTCTATGTAGGCGGGATGCGTGGCCAGCGCGATCTGCCCTATCGCGACGCACTCAACCAGTTGCTCAGCGAGCCCCGCGATCCGTTGCAATACGTGATTCGCGACGGCGGCTACGTCTACATCACCGCTCAGGACGATCCCGACGTCGACGCCCGCATGGTGGTGCGCCTGCACGACGTGCGCGACCTCGCCATGCCGGTCAACCACTTCCCGGCCGGCCGCATTCGCCTGCCAACCTCGGACGGCCGTGGCGACGGCTTGATCATGCCGCCGGACATGGACGTGCAGGGAATTCAACCGGAGGAACTCGACTGGCTGATCGAAGAACAGTTCGAGCCGGGCACCTTCGACCCGCCGGCGGCAATCGTCGAGGTGGCCGGGCAGCTCTTCGTGCGTGCCCCCAACGATATCCAGGAAGAGGTGCGCGAGTTCCTTGAGGAGTTGCGCGACGCCTACGGCCTCGTCGTCACCATCGAAGCCCGCTTCATCACCGTCGACGACCTCTATCTGAGCGACTTCGGCATCGACTGGCGCGGGCTCGGCGGGCAAAGCCCCGGCAACACCGCCATCCTCAACGACGTCACCGTCGGCGCGCCGGACTTCGCCGGTGGTACCGTCGACAACGCTTCGAACTCCGCGCCGCCAGGACAGGTCGTCGCCGGCCTCTTCTTCAACGAAGGGACCCCGGGAACGACCTCCGACATCCGCGGCCGCTTCGAGAACGTCTTCGACCGCACGCTCGGCAACCTGCTTGAGCAAACCGGCGGCCTCGGCGTGCAGTACACGATCTTCATGGATGACGACAAGCAGTTCCAGCTCGTCCTCCATGCGCTGCAGAAGTCTCGCAACGCCACGATCCTCAACGCGCCGCGGCTCTCCGCCTTCAATGCGCAGCAGGCCAACATCACCGTGATGAACGAGGTCTCCTATATCGCCGACTACAACGCCGGTGCCGGCGGCGTCGTCGCCGACCCGGAGATTGAGCAGATCGCCGACGGGATGATCCTCGACATCCGGCCCACCGTCAGCAATGACCGTCGCTTCATCACCATCGAGTTGCAGCCCTCGCTCGCCGAGCTCGTCCGGCCGATCCCCGAGTTCACCACCACACTCGGCGGCGGAGCGCCGGTGACGATTCAGCTCCCCGAGTTGATTCTGCAATCGTTGCAGACCACGGTGATGTGCCCCGACGGCGGCGTGGTCGTGGTCGGCGGGATGAAAATGATTCGCGACATCGACCGTGAATCCACCACACCGTTGCTCGGCGACATTCCGATCATCGGCACGCTCTTCCGCCGCAAAGGCCGCTCCTTGGAGAACCGCTCGATGATCGTTATCGTCAAGGCAATGATCACCGACCTTCGCGAAGAAGAACGGCGCCGCCAGCAACACTAGCCACTGGCACGCCCGACACCGAACCAAGCAAGGCGCCCGTGCAGTGACTGCGCGGGCGCCCTGTCTTTTAATGGGCTCGCGATTCATGGCTTTCCCAAACCCACCGACTGCGCCGATCATGGAACCAAGCCCACGGACTCGCCCGTCGGTCACGCCTAGCAGCTCGTCAAGACTGCTTCCGTGGGGGAGGCATTGCGCTCGACCGTGCGTCGTTGTCGTCGACTGCGCTGCTCATCATGACCGCCACGGTTGCGTTGGCGGAGGCCCGTCCTACGAATTCGTAGCTGGTCGCTCGTCGTTCGAGTTCGTCAACCGCCTCTTTGCCCCTCCCCCAAGCCCACGGGCGTCGCCCGTGGGTCGCACGCGAACCACGGCTCGACCCACGGGCGAGGCCCGTGGGCTTGGGGGAAGGGCGTAATCCCGCGTTGTACCCGCGAGGACCGTAGGTGAGATTTCATGCGCGAGCCCGGGACGGCTACCGGCGCGTCAACGAGGGTCGGCGCGCGGCTGTTCGAAGTCGGGCTCGGGCACCTGCTCCGGCTCCGGCGCCTGGTCGAGAGTGACCTCGACCGTGCGTGCTTCCACGGTCTCCGTCGCATCTGCGTCTACCACGGCGTCGCTACGCTCGACGGTCAGTGGTAGGACGCCGCCCGGGCGGTGCGCCAACAACTCGTCGACAATGTCTTCCGACGTAAGCACGCGGCGTGCACCAATGCGCAAGATGCGCTCCCCCGGGGCGAGGCCGGCTTTCGCCGCCGGCGTGTCGTCTCCTACGGCGATGATGCGTACCCCTTCGTCGCGGTCCTCTTCGAGGCTGATCCCCAGGTAGGCCCGCCGAGGCTCGGAGACCCCGTGAAAGAAACTAAGCTCCCGGCGCACCCACTCGCGCCACTCCTTCTCGGCTTGCTCGACCGACATGCCAAGGACCTGCTCGAGAGCTTGCACCCCGCTGGGGTCTTGCTCGACGTTCTCCGCGTAGGCCTCGTGGAACGGTCGCAGCAACTCCTGCTCCCAAAGCCACCAGCAAATGTAGCGCGCGTGCGCGTAATGCTCCGCGGCGCTTTTCATAAAGCGGTCCGGCTCCATTGCCATCATCTCGCGCCACGACGCCAACTGATCACGCGCCTCCAGCCGCAAGAGCAAGTTCTGGCGCGAATTCGGCACCGGCACCACGGCACGTTCCTCCGTCGAGTACGCGGAGTTCTCGAACAGCGTCGCCAGGCCTTCGAGGAACCAGATATTCTGCCGGTTCGCGTAGTGCTCGAGGTCCGCGAAGTGCAGGAAATGGATGTATTCATGGCGCAGCATGTAATCCGGCCGCCGCGCCACGAGCAAGCGTCGTTGCGGCATGTAAACGCCGCCGATGTCCGAGGAGACGGAAAATTGCAGGAAGCGCTCGAAATCGGCGCGGCTCGGCACAAGCACAGACAAGAAATCCTCCGGCCGGTGCGCAAACAGCTCCTGCCACAGCGCCTCGGCCGTCAACGCAAGGTTCTCGGTAATGGCGTCGACGACCCAGTCGGAGCGGTCGGTTGCGACGATCAGCCGCATCTCGGGGTCGAGCCGGTAGGTGTACGCCTCGCCGAGTCGCTCACGCAAGGCGTCGAGTCGGCGTGCCGCGAAGACCTCGGCAAAGTGGTCGCGGCGCTCGAGGAAGGCCTCATACGGCGCGTAGCCGCGCAGCGGCTCAAACTCTTCGAGCGACTGCAGGAACTCGAAGTCGAGCATCCCCACCTCGGCCGCCTGCTCGAGCGCCTCGACGGCCTTGCTCTTTTCGTCACGCTGCACATGCACCGCCCCGACCTGCACCCAGGTCTGCGCTCGCTCCGGCTCAAGGGCGAGCACCTCACGGAAGTGGCGCAACGCATCCCGCAGCCGACCGGCGGCGAAGTCGGCCTGCCCTTGCCGGGAGAGCGAATCAATGCGCGCCTCCCGCTCCGCCTCCGTCATCTCCTCCGGATTCGGGCGGACGGTCAACGCCACGGCACCGACCTCGTCGGCAGACCGAGAGTCCTGCGAGGCAGTGTCGCCGTCGCCCGCCGCCCCGTTCGTGGAGCCGCAAGCCGCCACCGTTGCCGCAAAGGCGACTGCAACGGCAACGGCAGCCGCACGGCGCAGAAACAACGGCGTGGACGGCGACGCACATGCGCCGGGCGTCCGAACGAGGGGAGCGAGGCGTGGGACCATGACGACAACCGAGGAGAACGAACGAGGGAGTTGTGCCACCGACCTCCCAGCCGGTCGCGGCCACCATGCAATCTTCAACGACGTAGTGTACGCGACCATTTCCCTCAAGCGCCAGCACCCGTTCACCCGGGAACCTATCTCAAGAGTCCTGCTGGCTGCGATCGGCTGCACGGCCGCTTGCGCCCTGCGCTCGCCGCCATACTTGTGCAAGGCACATTTCGCGGTGGGCACCCGCCGCAGCGGTCACGCGCCTTCTTCGCCCCAGACCGCTTCCGCTGGCGGTTGATACGTCGGCGAAACGGTCACCGGACCCTCGACTGTCTTGCGAAAGCGCAGCGCTCGGTCCCACATCCGCACCTCGGCGCCGGGATACAGCGCCTTGCCGATACTGATGCGCGGCGAACGGGAGGTCCGGTCGCGTACGTGCTGTTCAAGGGTGCGGTAGCGCTGCTCGAGCTGGGCGAGCCGCTCTCGCGCTTGCTTGATTTGTTTCTTGCGCAACTCGAGCTCCGCCCGTTCCTCCTCGGAGAACCCTTGCTGCTCCCCTTCGTCCTCGAGCAGCGGTTGCCACAGGTGTTCCATCTGCGCCACCGCCGCCTCGGCGTCGCTGATTCGCATGTCGAGGTCGATCTCGAACAACTCTCGCGCCGCACTGCGCGAAATCTGCACCACCGTGGTCCGTGGATGCTGCGAATCCCGGCGCTGAAGCTGTCGCGGCGACTCCCCCAGCGTCTCGCAGGTGACGAAATCCGTCGCGATGATCTGCCCGCCGACGATCTGTCCATCCGGCACGGCCACCGGGCCGAGCACGCAGATGTCGCAGTCTTGTATGCGCTCCTGCACATTGAGCGCCTGCCCGACCCGTACCGTGCACCCGTCGAGGATGGCCGCCGAGAGCGAGCCGTCGACATGCAAATTGCTCGTTTCAATGCCTCCGAGCACTTCGACGTCGCCGGCCACGTACAGCTCGCTGCCGCTCAGGATCCAGCCGACCACCTGGAGTCGTCCGCCGACCGCCGCACGCAGATTCTCGCGGATATTGCCGCGAACGACGAGGTCGCCGAGGGTGCGAATCGGCTTGCGCAAGTCCCCGTCGACGACCGTCTCGGCAGCCGCCACGGCATCTTCATCGCTGGCGGTCTCGTCGGTTCCGCCGTCGTCGCCGCCGTTGCGGTTCGGTTCACTGGAAAAGGGAGGCTCGTGCTCGTCGAGCATAACAACAAACTATGAATGCGAAGCCAGGTCGTCCGAACGCAACCACGCCAAACAACAGTGTACCACGCCACGGCGCCGCCCAGAGCCGCGCGACACTTTTGCCACCGACCGCACGCGAAGGGGAAGCGCCACGCCTGCCTGGGAAGTCGCCGCCGCGCCCCCGGAAAGGAAGGGAACGACGCCCGTGCATCCGCAAGCGGAGTGCTCTGCAGAAAGGCGAACCAAGGCGCAAGGCTTGCGCCCTCCGCTCGCCTCAGATGTGAACACGTAAGCGGGTGCAACCCACGGATCCGAAACGGGCACGTCTCATGGGCGAAGCCCGTGGGCTCGGCTGATCAACCGTTGCACGACCTTGAAATGTACGGCTCGGCACTCGTTCGCTTGACTATTTGCGCAGCGTAAGATATAGTTGTCCTGCGCAATCCAATTGTGACGTGCCACCTTGCCTGTTAACTGGCCGTGGGCGAACACTCGCAGTTGAGCGATCGAGCACGAATTCGTTCTCGGTCGAAGATTTGCTTGTTCGTCCTGATTAACCCACCGGGAGTCCGTCCCATGAATGCAGACACTTCTTTCAAGCTGCTGTGCCTTTTGCTGCCTGTCGTTCTCCTCGCACTGCTAGGTGTTGCTCTCGTGGGCGACCTGCGCGGTGAGCGAGCGTCGACCGAGCGCGCCGCTACGGCGAAGCAGGCCAAGTCGACCGACGTCACGACGGTTTGGCGTTCGCCCGAGACGGACGCACCGTTGGAATGGGCGCAGCCGGGGATTGGTTCGTGGCTGTACGCGGGTGACGGGACGGATGTTCGTGTCGTCGACAGTGAGCGGCGCGAGTCTGTGCGCCTCATGGAGTGTGGCGACGTGACCGCCGTCTGGCATGTTTTGCCGCGGGAACACTCAACGACGTACTATCTCGTTGGCAAGGAGGACGGCACGGTGATTCTGATGCGTCCGGACGATAATGACGAAGCTCGTGAGGTGGCGCGCCTCTCCGTGTTCGACCGTCCCATTCTCGGTTTTCTCCCCGGGTTTGGCCGGGCGAGTTTCCGCTCGGTTCGCGTTGGCGTTGCCGCTCGTGGGGAATCGACGGTCAAAGTGATCGAGGTCGGCGTTGAGGGACTGAGCACGACGGAGATCACGCTCGAGCATCGCTCGGCCGTCGAGGCCGTCGTCCTCCACAGGAATCGCATCACCGCGGATGCGCGAGGCACACTTCGCGGGTGGAGCGAAAGCGGTGAGGAGCAATGGGACGTGTCGCTGCATCGCGGTGGCGTGGCGAAAATGATCCGATCCGTCGGTCGGGGCTACCTGCTGACGGTCGGATCGCGCGACAATACGCTCAAACTTTTCGACACGTCCCGCAAGGAGGTCGCCGGGGAAGTGCGCCTGCGACGAGGCGTCGTCGGAGTTTCCGCGGTTCACGCCGACCCCGGGCTTACCATCGCCTATGAAAACGGCACCGTCGAGTTGTGGGACATCTCGGAGATCACCGGAGACTCGCGTCGTCGGCCAAGGGCCGTGGAGACCCTCCGCGTCGGCAGCGGCACGTTGCTCGGGGCCAAACGGGTCAACCGTTATCATCTCGCGCTGGCCTTCGAGGGCGAGCGCAGCGTGCGGTTGGTCCAGATCAACTCGCTCGCCGAGCCGGAGGAGATCCCGGGGCGTCGCACCTTGCCGGAGTATATCTATCCCATAAACCGGCAGGGGACGAGGAAGATCGGCTTCATCGACGCGACCGGCCGCGTGGTCATCGAGCCTGTTTTCTCACACGGCGACTTTCCGGTCGTTGCCGGGACCTTTCAGGCGAGCTTTACCGGCAGGAACTCGGGTGTGTTCAACCAAGAACGTGAGTGGGTGGTCAATCCGCCGCTGACCAGCGATATCGACTACACGCCCCTCGGTCCGGATCGGCTGCGCGTCTACTCGGCACATACGGAACGCTACCGCCTGTTCGACTTCGACGACAACCCGCTCAATGACCGCGAGTTCCGCATGCTGGACCTCTACCAGGACGGCCGCGCCGTGTTCCAGGCCGAGAATCGACGCTGGGGCGCGCTTGACCTGGAGGGAAACGTGGCCGTCGAGCCGGACTTCGAATATATGTCGTCGTTTAAGCAAGGGCGGGCCATTGCGAGAATACGTGGAGAAAGCACCAGCCTGATTGACCGTGATGGCAACAAAGTCGCCGAACTCGGCACAGCCTCAGGAACCTGGGACAGAGTCTACGCAATCGGCGACGGCCTGGTGGCCATTCACGACAACGATGCAAACGAAAGTCGCGCCTTCGACCTCGACGGCAATCTGCAATTCACCGTCGAAAGCGAAAGCATTGCCCTGTTTGGCTTTTCCGAGGGCTACGGCCGTTTGTTGCGCGACGGTGTATTCTCCTACATTGACCGCGAGGGGAACGTCGTCAGTGACGGGTTTGCGGAGGCGTTACCTCACATTGATGGCGTGGCCATGGTCAAATCAAAAGACGACGATGCATGGGGGTTGATCGACCGCGACTTCAACTGGATCACGCGCGGACACACCGAAAGGATGTGGCGCCATCCGGGACCGCTTTTTTCGGTCCACAACGCCTTCAATGTGCCCCAATACTACCTCAACGCGGAGGGTGAACGCTTCGAGTACTCCCGGTGAGGTCCCGCTTGCCGGTTCGGTGGGCTTCCTCCGAACCCGGCTCTACGGCCACGCCCACCGCGCGTCGGTGGGCTCCCCTCCGCCCGTCGGGGCGAACCGACGTCAACAAGCGCCGCCGAACGTCAGCGGGACGGGTCCTACGAAACGTACCGTACTCGGCCCGCTCGTTCTGCGGTTGCTGTGATGCGGTTGCTGTGATGCGGTTG
>SKZP01000675.1 GCA_007127275.1 Planctomycetota bacterium | reverse complement strand
CGTTTCTCTGCTGCCGCGAGGCGCTCGCCCACTGGCTCAACGTGAAAACCGCGGGCGTCATCATCAACGTCTCGAGCGTACACGAGAAGATTCCGCGACCCCAATACGCGCACTACGCGGCAAGCAAAGGCGGGCTTGGCAACCTCACGCGTACCTTGGCGCTAGAGTATGCCGAGCACGGCATCCGCGTAAACAGCGTCGCCCCCGGAGCCACGGAGACTCCCATCCAATCCTGGCAAGCCGACGAGGAAACGAAACGCCGCATCAGCGACGGGATTCCGCTCAAGCGTATTGCCACGCCGGAGGAGATTGCCGGCCCGGTCGCGTTCCTGATCTCCGACGAGGCAAGCTACATCACCGGCGCAACGCTCTACGTTGACGGGGGGCTCACCCTGTATCCGCGCTTTCAGCATCCCTGGTGACACGCATGACCTCCGAGACACAGCCTCGTAACGCCCGGCAACTCGGGATTGTCGGCCTCGGCCGCATGGGCGGCAACCTCGCGGCGCAGGCGCTGGAGAAGGGCCTCGACGTCGTCGGCCACGACCCGCACGCAGCGCCGCACGAGTTGCGCCACGCCGGTTTGCGCCTCGCCGACAAGCTGTCCGCGCTGTGCGAGGCGCTTGAGCCGCCGCGGCTTGTGTTGCTCTACGTGCCCGCGGGCCCTGTCGTCGACAAGGTGCTTGACGAGGTCGCGCAGCAGCTCGAGCCGGGCGACGTGCTCGCCGACGGCGGCAACTCGTATTGGCGCGACTCCCAAGCCCGGGCCCGACGACTCGCGGCGAAAGGCGTTGCCTTTCTCGACGTTGGCACCTCCGGCGGCCTCGACGGAGCACGCCACGGCGCCTGCTTCATGGCCGGCGGGGAAAGCCAGGCTGTCGCCGCCGCCGAGCCCTTACTGCGCACACTCGCGGTCCCCGACGGCTTTGTGCATGCGGGACGAAGCGGCGCCGGCCACCTCGCCAAACTCGTCCACAACGGCATTGAGTTCGGCATGCTACAAGCGCTCGGCGAGGGGCTTGCCTTGCTGGAAGCGTACCAGGGCGAGATCCCGCTCGACATTTCGCAGGTGCTGCGCAGTTGGCGCCACGGCTCAGTGATTCGCTCCTGGCTCGTTGACCTGCTGCACGCGGCTTACGAAGCGCACGGCGACAAGCTCGGCGAGATTCCCAGCTACGTGGAGGACACCGGCGAGGTGAACAGGCTCGTCAGCGACGCACTGGAGTTGGAGCAGCCCATCCCGGTGATCTCACAGTCGGTGATGCAACTGTTCACCTCCCGTGACGAACAACGCAACTGGGCCCGCGCCATTGCCTTGATGCGCCACGCCTTCGGCGGCCACCCCTACGGCGCCGACCCTCGCATCCGTGACGAGCGCCACAGCGGCCGCGTCAACGTGCCGGAGTACTCTTCCGCCTCACCTTCGTGATAACAGGACATGAGGGCAGCAGCGGCATCAGAAACGGTTGCACACGCAAACAAGCGCATACAAGCCCTCGGGCTGCGGCCCGTGGGTCGTTGCCAAGGATTCGTGACGCCCATACCAGCGGGTCGCGCAGAAGAAGCGCATGCCTTTTGCCACAGAGAACAAAGAGCTCGAGGTGAGGTGAGGAGAGAAGGGGAGAGAAGAGGAGCGGAAACATAGAAAGAGAGTGAGCAAACGTGCTCAGCAGATGACTCGGACTTGCTCGGGCGCCGACGGCGGTTGCAAGGCTTACTCTCAAGCCTTGGAGGTGGTATTCAAGCGGGCCTTGGTACTTGTGGCGCTTTCGCACTGCGCTGCATCAATTCCTGCGTGACTCGCTGCGTTCCCGTGTCCCGTCAAGACCCATGCAACTCTCGGTCAACCTCAACAAGGTGGCGCTGCTGCGCAACTCGCGCGGCGGCACCAATCCCTCTCCACTCGTAGCTGCGCGGACGGCACTGGAGGCCGGCGCCTACGGCATCACGCTGCACTGGCGTGAGGACAACCGCCACACCTTGCAGAGTGACGTGCGCGACATCCGCGCGCTGTGCAAGGAGCATGGCTGTGAGTTCAATCTCGAAGGGGATCTTCGCGAGGAATTGATTGCGCTTGCTTGCGAGATTGTTCCGGAACAGGTGACACTTGTGCCGGTCACCCCCGGCGAGATCACGAGCGACCACGGCTGGAGTTTGCCGGAGGACGCCGCGCACGTGGCACCTGCCGTGCAACGGCTCAAGGCGGCCGGCAGCCGCGTCAGCGCGTTCGTGGATCCGGGAGCGGCAAGGCTTGACTCGCTTGTCTCCGTCGGCGTGGACCGTATTGAGATATACACGGAGCCGTATGCGGCAGCCTTCGGTACCCCGCAGGAAGACGCGGCACTCCTCGAGGTAAAGCGTACCGCCGAGGAGGCTGCCCGACTTGGGCTCGGCGTCAATGCGGGGCATGACCTCGACTTGCGCAACTTGCCGCGGCTTGCCCGTGAGGTGCCGCAGATTGTCGAGGTGTCCATTGGTCACGCCCTTGTTGCCGACGCGCTTTACCTCGGGCTGACCGAAACCGTGCGGCGCTACCTTGAAGCCACGCGCGGGGAAGCGCCAGAAGCGCCGTGCACGGCCTGATTATGCGGGCACTCGCGCATGCTCTTATGACCCGGCCGCACCGGCGTGACGGGTGCCGACGTGCTGCGGCGTCGTTGCGGCGCGCGTGCCACGCTCCTGCCAGCGCAGTAAGCGAAAACTTAACGGGTAGCGCTCGAGCGCCTCGACGAGTAGCCCCTGAAGAAGATTTACAATGGGCAAGAGCACCCAGTCCGGAAGCCATACCTCGGTCAACGGCTTTTCGACGCCGTGCAAAAACTTGCGTAGCACGAGCACGTGATCCAACTCGAACTCCACGGCGCCACCCGGCAGCGTCGCTGGCGCCGAAGACTTGGTGAACGCCACGCCGTCGCGCAGTCCCACGTGCACCGGTGTCGCTTCGGCAAGGTCGCGCCCCGTTTTCGCGCAAACGGAAAGGTCCGGCTCGCGTCCCTCGGCAACGAGCCAGCGTGCGAAGTAATCCAGCAGCGCAAGCCGCCAGTCGGCGCCGCGAGCAAGCTCAACCATGGCCCGCACCGCCGCATAAAAAAGCGCCGGATTCGGCACCCCGGGCTGAATCCCTTGCAGGGCAAGCTCCTGCACAGCGACCGCGGCATGCCAGTGGCCAAGTTCGGCACGCGCCTCGACGAAGGTGTGAATGACCTCGCTCTCGCTTAGAATGTAGAGGGCCTCGCCGCGCTTTTCGTAGTAAACGACACGGTTGAGGGTGAGTGTATCCAGCGGACACTCAATCTTCGCGCGCAGATGTGGCTTGAGCCAGCGCGCCCGGGAGCCCTTGGCAATGCAATCCACGCGGCCGGCGTCGGGACAGAACAGCGTCGCAATCTGGCTCGTCTCGGAGTAGTCGAGCCGCCGCACAACCAGCGCGTTGGTCTTGATGATTGCCATTCGCCCTCGCCCCACCAGCGCGGCACAGCCGACGCGACGCACCCACTCGCGCCTCACGCTGCATCATCCTACGCCGCGGCGCACACACCGCAACGGGGCGTTCACACGCAAGCAGTCACCGCGGTCACCGCTCAGTCGACCGTCGTTGCCTGTTGCCCCGGCCGGGGTGGACCCTCCAGCAGGTCGTCCTCGTCTTCGTCGTCGCCCAATATGTCGTCGGTCACGTTGCGCAGCGTCACAGCAACCGTCTTGAGCGTCTCGCGGGCTTCCTCGTCCAAATCCACAAGCTTGATGCCAGACATGACCGCGTCATTGTGCATGTCCGACCAGACAACAACCCCGCGCCCCGTGATCGGCTTAGAGCGAAAAACGGCTGGCAAGTAAATCTCCAGGTCCACCTGCGCGTCCGGCTGCAGCCGCTCTTTCAGGTCCTCCGAGGGCGTTTCCACGAGCAGCTTGACGCCGTTGCGCGAAATGTCCTGCGTATACCCTTTGACGTAGGAAACGTCGCGCGGCTTGCGCTTGCCGGCGCTAAAGTAGAAAAACACCGGCAAGTCGTAATTGACCCGTGAATCACGGCGCTGCTCGCCGTTGGGCTGCGCGGAGGTTGTCGGATCCGGTTCCGTTGTCATGATACTCGAGGTTTGTCGGGACCTGGGTTCGCGGACGCTCCGCACTTCAAACAATTCGCGCACGTATACCATGCCACCCACCAATCTTGGGGAACACATTCGACAAAGTCAAGACCCGCCAACGCAACCCCCTTCGCTGTCGGCGCCGTTACTTGTGAACGGAAAGAACAGGCGAAAGCCAAACTCCGCGTTGTCCCTGAGACTCGCTTCACGGTACGCTGCGCGAGATTCGGTACTCCGCCCTGGTTTGCTGCTCCTTTGTTCACCTGGAGTTGTTTCGCATGAGTGTCATGGCAACCATCAACGACGCCGGAACTTCGGCAGCCGGATATCTGCGCTTTCCCTCCATTCATCAACAACGGGTGGTTTTCGTTTTCGACGACGACCTCTGGAGCGTTGAGCTTGCGGGGGGCACGGCACGGCGACTGACAGCGGGCCTCGGACAGGCGGAGCTCCCAGTGCTCTCCCCCGACGGGCAGCACATTGCGTATACCGGCCGGGACGAGGGGGACTACGACGCGTTCGTCATTGCCGCCGAGGGGGGACAGCCGCGGCGGATCACCTACTTCGGCCAGCGAACCATGGTCGTCGGCTTCGACGGGCCGGAAACGGTGATTGTGCAGAGCAATGCCCACGCAGCGGCGACACGCTACGGCTACCTCTACCGCGTGCGCCTCGACGGCACCGGCTTGCCGCAGCAAATCCCCGTCGGCCCGGCCCGCGAGATTGCCCTGGGCGGCCCCGGCGGTGCGAGTGTCGTTGGCCGCTTCACCCGCGACCCCGCGCTTTGGAAGCGCTACAAGGGCGGCACCAAGGGGGACCTCTGGATTGACGCAAACGGCGACGGCACCTACCGCCGGCTGCTGGATCTCGACGGGCACCTTGCCGCGCCACGCTGGCTGAATGGCCGCATCTACTTCGTCGCCGACCACGAGGGCTACGGCAACCTCTACTCCTGCGCCGTCGACGGCACAAACCTCAAGCGCCATACGGACCACACCGACTACTACGTCCGCAACCCGCAAACCGACGGCGAGCGCCTCGTCTACCAGTGTGGCGGCGAGATTTACGTGTACGAGCCGCGCGAAGAACGCAGCCGCAAGGTCGAGGTGGCCGTGCCCAGCCAACGCACGCAACTCGGTCGCAGGTTCGTCCCGGCTCGAAAACATCTCGAGCACTACGGCCTCCATCCTGACGGGCGCGCCCTCACGGTTACGAGTCGCGGCAAGGCATTTACGCTGCCCAACTGGGAACAGGCACCGCGCCAGTTCGGCGAAACCAGCGGCGCCGTGCGCTACCGCCTCGCCACATACCTGCACGACGGCGAGCGGATGGTGCTGGTCAGCGACGCGCCACCAAAGCCAGGCGAAGATGCCGAGCGCGAAGTCCTCGAGGTACACCCTACGGATCCGCTCAAGGAAGCGGTACGCCTCGACGGCTACGACTTCGGCCGCGCCGTGACCCTCGTTGCCTCGCCGACGGCGAACGAGGTGGTGCTGACGAATCAGCGCTTCGAGCTCATTCACGTCAAACTCGACGAAAAGACGTTCACCGTGCTCGACCGCAGCGAATTCGACCGCATGGAGACGCCGGCCTTCAGTGCCGACGGCCGCTGGGTGGCGTACTCGTTTGCCGTTGCCGAGGGGATTCACGCCATTAAGGTTTATGACTTGAAGGAAGGGGTGGCGCGACTCGTCACCAAGCCGGACATGCGTGACTTCGCGCCGGCGTTCGACCCGAAGGGGAAGTATCTCTACTTTCTTTCCTACCGCGTGTTCGACCCGGTCTTTGACTCGTTCACCCGCAACCTGAGCTTCCCCGCCGGCTGCAAGCCGTTTCTGATTACGCTGCAAAAGGAAACGCCTTCGCCGTTTGAGCCAGAACCGAAGGGCTTCGGCAAGGATGACGAGGACTCCGACGACGAGGACGACGGCGATGACGGCGACGGCGACGACGGCGACGGCGACAAGGGAGACGGCGACAAGGGAAACGGCGACAACGGCAACAACGAAAGCGCGGGGAGCGAAAGCGAGGAGAAAGCAAGCGGCGGAAGCATACACACCGAAAGCGAAGGGAAACAAACCGGCGACGCCGAGTCGGAGGAAACGGGTGGCGGCGGCGGCAAGGGCAAGAAGAAAAAGAAAAAGGAGAAGCCGCCGAAACCCGTGATCATTGACTTCGACGGCATTGAGGAGCGTGTCCTCGCCTTCGACGTCGACGAGGCGCGCTACGGCCAAATTGTCGGCCTTGAGGGCAAGGTGTTGTGGACGAGCATGGAACCCGAGGGGACGTTGAGCGAGGACTGGCCGCCGAGCGAGGACAAGGGCAAGGCGACCCTGTCCATGTATGACTTCAAGACGCAGGAAACGAACACGCTTGCCGAAGAGGTGGACGACTTCACGCTCTCGCGGGACCGCTCCACGCTTTGCTACCGCGGTGGCAAGCACCTCCGCGTCATTAAGGCCGGCGAGGAGGCGCCGAAGGAGAACGAGTATTCGCGCAAAGGCGGTTGGATTGACCTCTCGCGCTTGCGCATTGCCGTGGAGCCGCGCAACGAGTGGCGGCAGATGGCGCGGGAGGCGTGGCGCCTGATGCGGGACCACTTCTGGGTAGAGGACATGTCCGGCCACGACTGGCCCGGCATCTGGCGCCGCTACCTGCCACTGCTCGAACGGGTCAGCACGCGCAGCGAGTTCAGCGACCTGATGTGGGAGCTGCAAGGAGAGCTGGGTACAAGCCACGCCTACGAGTTCCTCGGAGACTACCCGCAGCCGCCGCGCTACCACCTCGGCTACCTCGGCGCGGACCTGCGTTTCGACGAAGCAACGGGGCGCTACCACGTCGAGCATCTCGTGCGCGGCGACAGTTGGCTCGAGGAGGAGCACTCGCCGCTCAAGCGCCCCGGCGTCAACGTCGCCGAGGGGGATACGCTGCTTGCCGTGGCCGGGCAACCGGTGAGCCGCGAACGGCCGCCGCAGGCGCTGCTCGTCAATCAGGCGGGCAACACCGTCGAGCTAACCGTCGGTGACGCCAACGGCGAGAACCCCCGCACCGTCGCGGTCAAGCTACTCGCCTCGGAGCACGACGCCCGCTACCGCGAGTGGGTCGAGACCAACCGCGCCTACGTACACGCCCAAACGCAAGGACGCGTCGGCTACCTGCACATCCCCGACATGAGCGTCGAAGGCTTTGCCGAGTTTCACCGCTACTACATGCGCGAAGTGCGCCGCGACGCCTTGATTGTGGATGTGCGCTACAACGGCGGCGGCTTCGTCTCGCAGTTCATCCTCGAAAAACTCGCCCGCAAACGCATCGGCTACGACCTGCAACGCTACGGCCCGCCGGCACCGTACCCGGCCGACTCCGTGCTCGGACCCATGGTCGCGCTGACCAACGAGAGTGCCGGCAGCGACGGCGACATCTTCAGCCACTGCTTCAAGCTGATGAAGCTCGGCACGCTGATTGGCAAGCGCACCTGGGGTGGTGTGATTGGCATCTGGCCGCGCCACAGCCTCGTCGACGGCACCATTACGACGCAGCCAGAGTTCAGTTTCTGGTTCGAGGACGTCGGCTTTAAGGTCGAGAACTACGGCACGGACCCGCACATTGACGTCGACATCGCCCCGCAGGACTACGCCGCCGAGCGCGACCCGCAAATGGAAAAGGCCCTCGAGGTCATCAGTGAAGAGATGGAAAAGAACCCGCCACGCATCCCCGACTTCGGGCCGCTCCCCAAGCTCGCCCCGGGGCCGCTGCCGCCGCGCCATTAGGTTGCAACGAGACCGCGGCCGAGCAATCTTGTAGCCCCGAAACGGCGTCCGCGGGTAGTCCAAAGCGGAAGCGGACGGAAGCCGTGGGGTTGCGCGGGCGAGCGCATGACTCACCTCGCTCGTGCCCGTCTCAAAGCCTCAGCGTGGCAGAACGGTCAACGAGGGTTTTGACAACGTCCGGCAGCGACTGAAGGTTCCACCTTGCCCGGCTCAACGAACACACGGTGATAGGCCACGATCAACGTGGCGAAGTTCGTGCAATCGTTGAACACTCATGCCCAACCTCCGCATGTCACGCCGCCTACCTAACCCGCCGCATTATAGCAGCAGGCTCAACGGTTGCTCCATCGCCTCGGCTTGGGTGCGTAGGAAACGGGCGTCCGCAGTCACGACTTCGTTTCGACATACTCGGCGAGCGTTTGCGGCTCTGGGATGGGCTGGCCGGCTTCCCGCAATCCGTCGAGGTGCAGCGCAATCGCCTCGTGCATATTGCGCAACACCTCCTCGCGCGTCTTGCCGGTAGTCACACAGCCGGGCAAGTCCGGCACATACGCCGAAAGGTTCCCCTCGGCCTGCTCGATCAATACGGCGTAACGGTAGGTCATTCAATTACAGCAGTAGGCTCAACGGTTGCTCCAGCGCCTCGGCTAGGGTGCGTAGGAAGCGGGCGGCGTCGGCGCCGTCTATGATGCGGTGGTCGTAGGTTAGGCTTAGCGGCATCATCAAGCGGGCTTCGAACTCGGCGTCGCCGGCGTCGATGCCTTGGAGGCGTGGCTCCCACTCGGCCTTGGCGACGCCTAAGATGGCGACCTCGGGCCAGTTTACGATCGGCGAGAAGAAGGTGCCGCCGATGCCGCCGATGTTGCTGATTGAGAAGCAGCCGCCTTCGAGGTCGGACTGCTTGACCTTGCCGTCGCGCATTCGCTTCGAGACCTCGCCCAACTCCGCGGCAAGCTCGCCGATTCCTTTCTTGTCGACGTCGCGGATCACCGGCACGAGCAGGCCGCGCGGCGTGTCGACGGCGACACCGATGTGGATGTAGTCCTTGTAGACGATCTCGTTCTTTTGCGGGTCGATCGAGCAGCCGAATTTCGGATACCGCTGAATCGCGAGGGCGCACACCTTGAGCAGGATTGCCGTGGGGCTCAACTTGGCGCCGTGCTGCTTTTCGACGCGGGGGCCGTAGTCGGCGCGGAACTCTTCGAGCTCGGTGATGTCGGCCTTGTCGTTTTGCGTGACCATCGGCACCTGGAGCCAGGAGCGCCAGATGTGTTGCATGGTCGTCTTTCGTACCTGGCTCATCGCCTCGGTGCGCACGGGGCCGTGCTTGCTCATGTCGGGCAGGCTCGCCACGCTGGGCTGCGCCCCACCGGCACCGCCACCGCCGCTTTCAATGGCGTTGCGGGCGGCGGCCTTGACGTCGTCGACGGTGATGCGGCCGTTGGGTCCGGTGCCTTGGATGCTGCGCACGTCGAGGCCGAGTTCCCGGGCGACGCGACGCACCTGCGGCGAGGCGGGCACGAGCGAGTCGACGTCGATGCGGCCTTCGCCGCCGACGGTGCTCGCGGGGCGCTCACGGCCGTCGCCGTCGCCGTCGCTGCGCTTCTTCTTGGGTTCCGCTACCGCGGCGGGCGCCTTGGCCG
>SKZP01000209.1 GCA_007127275.1 Planctomycetota bacterium | reverse complement strand
GGGGGGGATCCGTGGAAGGGAATATTCAACGTCGGGCAGAGCAAAGCAGGCACAGGCGGGGCTGGGACGTTGCAATCTTAGGAGCTGTCAGTGGGTCGCACGCGAATCTCGGTTCGACCACGGGCGAGACCCGTGGGCTGGGGGGAGCGGCAAGACTCCCGCGTTGTAGGCGTCAGGGACCGAGGAGGAACTCGCAAACTTGTAACCCCGAAGGGGCTACGAGAGAGCGCGTGCGCCCACCGCTAGAGAGTTCGTTATTCTGCGAGATCGCCGCAACTGGCGCAGGCGGGATTGCGTGGCAGCGCGAGCTCTTGGAAGGTTGCGCTCATGGCGTCGTAGCAGAGTAGCCGCCCCAGCAGCGGCTTGCCCAGGTGGAGCAACAGCTTCAAGGTCTCCGTGGCTTGCAGCATGCCAATAAGGCCCGGCAACACGCCGAGCACGCCTTGCTGCGTACAATTCAGAAACAAATCGCTCGGCGGCGGCGCCGGATGCAAGCAGCGGTAGCACGGCCCCTCGGGAGGCGCGAACACGGTGATCTGGCCTTCGAAGCGGTAGACGCTGCCGTGGACCAGTGGAATCCCCGCGGCGATGCAGGCGTCGTTGAGCAGGTAGCGCGTTTCGAAGTTGTCGCTGCCGTCGAGGACGACGTCGTAGTCGGCGACCAGGGCGTCGACGTTCTCCTCCTCGACACGGGTATCGTGGGCGCGCACGGTGACATCCGGATTCGCCGCCTCCAAGCGCTGCTTGGCGCTGTCGACCTTGCGCTCGCCGAGTTGCGCTGGGCTGTGCAACAGTTGGCGGTGCAGGTTCGAGGACTCGACGACGTCGCTGTCGACAATGCCCACCGTGCCGACGCCGGCCGCGGCGAGGTAGAGCGCGCTGGGGCTGCCGAGGCCGCCGGCGCCGACGACGAGCACGCGGCTCTCCAGCAGGCGCCGTTGGCCGGCCAGGCCGACGTCCGGAAGCGCGAGGTGTCGCGCGTACCGCTCACGTTGCAGGGAATCCAAGCCGCCGGTGGATTCAACGGCATACCCGCTCTCCGCCCAGGCGGCGAGGCCGCCGGCGAGCGAGGCAAGATTGGTGTATCCGAGTTCCTCGAGCACCGCGAGGATGAACAGCGAACGCTGCCCGTGTGCACAAATGGTGATGATTGGCGCGTCGCGTGCGGGAATGCGCTGCTGCACCTCCGCGGCAACCCGCCCGTAGGGCAGGTGCAATGAGCCTGCCACCCAGCCTTCGGATTGCAACTCCTCCGCTTCGCGCACATCCAACAAGACGAGATCCGACTCGTCACCGAGACGCGAGGCAAGCTCCGCCGGTGTTAGCTCCCGGAAGCGCGTGCGCAATGCCTGCCACTGTTGCAACCAACCCGCCATGTCGTGTCCTTGCGTTGCCGGAACGTGAAACCTGTGAACGGCCGACGAGCGCCGCGAACAATCATACCTTTCGGTTTCGCGAGAAGCGCGTGCCGGAAAGGTCGTTTGCGGCGTTGCCACCGTTGCCTGGGACGTGCTTGAATCAGGCGTGCATGAGGTTGGTTACTTCGAGTGCGGACCAAGGGAATGGATGGCCGAGGAGACGTTGCTTTCAGTGGATGAGGCACTCGCGCGCGTGCTTGCGAAAGCGGTGCGGGCGGACTCGCGTTGTGTGCCGGTCGAGCGGGCGCTGGGTTTGGTGCTGGGCGAGACGGTCTGCGCCGAGCGTGACTCGCCGCCGTTCGACCGGGCGATGATGGACGGCTACGCGGTGCATGGCGCGGACGCGGGCCGCACGGTGCGCCTCGTCGGGGAGGTCGCCGCCGGGGACGAGGGCGCCTCGGCAAAGCCGCTTGAAGCGGGCACGGCGGTACGCATCATGACCGGCGCGTGCGTCCCGGCCGGAGCGGAGGCGGTGGTGCCGCTCGAAGATGTGACCCTAGCGGAGGAGTCGCTCCTTCCCGTGCCGAGTACGGTGACCGCGGAGCAGCACATTGCGCGTCGGGGTTGCGAGACTCGCGCCGGCACGGCCGTCGTCCGCGAGGGGGACATCATCACGCCGCTGGTGGCGGGTACGCTTGCCGGGGTTGGCTACGAGGCGGTAGCCGTTTATCCGCCGCCGAGGCTCGCCATCCTTGCCACGGGCAACGAGTTGGGTGCGAGCGGCGCCGCGGGGATCCGCGACACGAACACGCCGATGCTGGCGGTGTTGGCGCGCAGCATGCGGGTGCCTGAGCCGGAGTGTTTCCGCGTCGGCGACACGCTTGCCTCGTTGAACAGCGCCTTGGGCGCGTGCGAGTCGGCGACGCACGTGCTGCTCACCGGAGGGGTCTCTGCCGGCGCATACGACCTCGTACCGGAGGCGCTCGCCGCCTGGGGGGCAAAGCCGCTGCTTCACAAGGTGCGCCAGAAGCCGGGCAAGCCCCTGCTGGTTGCAACGCGCACCTCGGCCGAGGGCCACGACCAACTGATCTTCGGCTTGCCGGGCAATCCGCTCGCTGCGCACCTCGGTTTTCAGCGCTACGTCGCCCCGGCGCTGCGCGTATACATGAACAAGTCACCCGAGCCACGGCGAGAGCGCGCTACCCTGACGACCGCGTTGAGCGGCGACCGCACACGCACCACCTTTGCGCTGGCGACGCTGCGCGGCGGCGGCGGGGAAGCCGACGCGCGCTGGTGGGCCGAGCCGGTGCGCTTGCGCGGCTCCGCGGATCTTTACAGCGCCGCCAAAGCGAACGCTCTGCTACGCGTCGAGCCGGGCCAGACACTCGCCGCCGGTAGCGAGGTCGTCGCCGACTGGCTCGTCGGCTGCGAAGCGGAACCAACGCTCGAGTAAGGAGCTGTCAGAAACTATCTTCCGAAGTTGAGCACCTGCGCTCGGCTCTGCTTCGTTGTCGTCGGTTGCGCGGCTCGACATGACTCGTCACGCCTGCGGCGCTGCTCCTAACGCCCGCCACGCGAGATTTCGTCAGCGAGCCCGGCGGTCGAAGCCACCGTACCGGGTGCGACCCACGGAGGAAGCTCGTGAAGCCCGCGGGACCACTCGTTTTCGTGGTTTCGACCGACGGGCGAATCCCGTGGGCTTGCGGCCGACGGTTTCGCCAGGCGGAGAGGCACGGTGGCGGCGCTGGGCGCTGGCGTTTCCGCTGCGGAGAATCCTATAGTGGTGGTTCCGTTGAAGCTCGTAGCGCGACGTCGCTGTCGCTGTTCTCGTCGCCCACCCTCCCCGTTGTATTCGGCTGCCCATGTCGGAGCGTGCGCTCGTTAGTGTGATTGTTCCTGCGTACAACGCCGAGCGTTGGATTGCGACGGCCCTGCGTTCGGTGTTTGCGCAGACATGGCGGCCCCTCGAAGTGGTCGTCGTCGACGACGGCTCGAGCGACGCGACGGCCGGCGTCGTCGAGGACGCGTTCGCCCGCTTCGCCGCCGCCAGCGACGTCGCCACGCACCTGATCCGCCACGAAACCAACCGCGGCGCGCCTGCGGCCCGCAACACCGGCACACGGCACGCCCGTGGGGAGTTGCTACGTTTCCTTGACGCCGACGACTGGCTCACCAGCGACTCCGTCGAGCGCCACGCCGCTGCGATGGCCGCCGACCCCGCGGTGGAGCTTGCCTGCGGGACCGTGCAGAGCATCTTTCTCACCGACGCGGGCTCGACCTACGTGGCCGGTGCGCTTGCCCCGGTAGGGGAGGCCTCCGCCGACCCGCTCGAGGAGGTGCTGCGCCGCCCCGGTGTTGCCGCGTATCCGCTGCGCTTCACGTTTCGCCGCCCGTTGTTTGAACGGGTCGGCGGCTTCAACGAGACGCTGCAGCGCGCACAGGAGTACGACCTCGTGGCGCGGATGCTGCTGCACGAGCCAAAGCTGTGGCGCCAGGCCGAGCTTTGCGGGTACTACCGGCACCATGACGGAGAAAGGATTTCGACGCGTGGCGATGCGGTCACCGCCACGGTGATGATCGGCGTGGCTGACAATCTCGTGCAGCAGCTCGAGAGCCGAGGGATGCTCACCGCGCCGCGCCGCGCCGCCGCCGCCAGGCTGATCTACCTCGCCGCGGTGCGGCCGGCGCTGCTTGCCAAGCGCTACGACATTGCCGAGACGGCCATGGCCGTGGCACGGGTCACCGAGCCGCAAATGGCGCCGCCGACGAAGTTCGAGCGTTTCGCCCTGCGCATGCCGGGACGGTTGGGCACCCGCCTCATCCGCACCGCCTTGCGCTACAAGCGCTGGCGCAACATGCGCCGCATCCACAAGGGGCCGCGCCTCCCGCTCGCCACGATCTGCCCCGAGCCGGCAAGCCGAACGCCGTCAAGTGCACTGTGATTGGAAGCTCCCCACGACTGCGTTGGTGACTCCCATTCGTCCCGACAAGCGGACACCCGTCAAGGTTGCGACCGCGCTCGGCGACGTGTGTCGCGAATTGCGGGGAGTAGCCGGGAACTGTTGGCGCATTGCCCCCGTTGAGCAGCGCAACCGACGACGACTCAGGAGCTGTCAGGAAATACCTTCCGAACGTTGAGCGTCACGAGCGAAGGCTGTGCAAGGAGGAGGAAGTTGAGCAGCAGAGGCGTGGCCGTAGCCACGTTGAGCAGCGGAAACGACGACAACGAAGCACAGCGAGCGCAGGAGCTCAACCCGAAGATTTCGCCATCACTCAACCCAAGTAGACTTTCACAATTGAATCCGTGGGTGAAACGTCGCGGGCAAAGCCCACGGGCTTCGCCCGTGGGTCGGATCCTGTTTGCGCCCCCGGTCCACGGGCGAAGCGGGCGAAGCCCGTGGGCTTGTTAGTCACCTGCAAACCCACGGATGCAATCTTGACGGGCTACTTGGGCTACGGCACGGCTTGGCCGGGGCGCAGTTCGACGACATCTAGCGCGGCGAGTGTACGCTGATCCGGCATCCATACGGCGACCAGCGCCCAGCCCTTTCGTTGATGGACTCGTTCGCCGAGTTCGCCGCTTCGCCCCGATTCGTTGTGCATCAGAAGCACAATGTGGCCGCCCGAGTGCAGGATCCGCAGCAGGTCGTCGAGCCGCAGCGCCTCCTGCCAGCCAAGTTGCGCCGACGGGGCCAATTGTTTGAACGCGTCGGCGTCGAGGCTGCGGTAGGCCCACGGTGGGGAAAGCGCGGAGGCGATCTCCGGATGCATGGTGTCGAAGAAGACGACCGCCTGCCGGGCCATCTGCCAGCGCGCCTGCGGCGAGAACGGCAGGCCGTAGCCACCAATGGCCATACGGTCGCGGGACCTCTCGAGCAGGTCGTCGGTGCGCTCGTCCAGGGGGCGTGAATTGTCGAGCAGCCGGTTGGTCAATGTCGCCGTGCGCCGAACGGCCGGGTGGAGTTCCGTGGGCGCGGCGGCGCCGGGAACCAGCGGCAACACGCGATCCGGGGGGGTCGCGTTCCACGGAGCGTCTCGCAGCGGAATCACCGGCAGTGCCTCGCCGCTCTGCCGTTGTGGAGGCGGCATCGCCTCCGGCGGTGGTGTACAGGCTAGCGCGGCGCCGAGGCAGAGCCACGCCACCGACACGCACCACGACACCGCCCTGTGCCACCCAAGCGCCGTTGCGAAGTTCGGCAGACGGAACACGCGCATGCCCCCCTCCGCGCAGGCCGGGCCAACGGGTTGATCAGCGTCGCGCCCCACCACCCCGCGGTTGACGCGAGAGGATCTTCACCGGCTGGTCGAAGACGGTTTCGTAGTGGCGGATCATCTCGGAGAGGTCGGTGAAGCGCCGCAACTCCGGGACCTCCAGGATGCGTTGTACGCGCATCCGCTGGCGAGCATCTTCCGCCGCCGAGAGGTCGAGGTCGGCAAGTTCAATGACGTCTTCGAGATCCGGCTTGGTTGTGCCCAACGAACGGGCAATCACGAAGGCCGTTCGCCGGCTCTTCAACGCATCTTCCTCCCGCTCCCCGCGCGCAGGAAACTCTTCTTCCAGCGGCGGCGCGAACTCAAACTGCGGCGCAAGCGTCGTGAGCGCACGCCAGAATTCTTCAGTTCCGCGGGTCAGCCACATCCGCGTCAGGCGGTCTTCCTTGTCGAACGGCCGCGTTTGCTCGACAGTGAAGTCGTGGCGCTGCGCGACGCGGTTCATGGCATCCCGCACCAACAAGGCGCGAGCTTCGTGAGCGGCGCGGCGTCGTTGCACGCTGGCGCGGCCACTGGCCACTTGCGTTTGCGTGGTGACCTCGACGTCTTCACCGCGCAGCAGCGCAATCAGCTCCTCCAGCGCCGCCCGCTCATACGGGACGTCCCCCGGCCAGTACGGCGTGCGCCCCACGGTACCCGCCAACCGCTCGCTTGCCCGCTCCAGTTGCCCGGCGAGCGCCTCGCCACTCAGACGTTGCACTTCCTCGACGCGGCGCTCGAGCTTCTTGCGAATCTCGTCGGCGATCTCGCGGGCCGCCTCGACGCGCCGGTCTCGCGGCGAATCCTGGTCGAGCAAGTGCTCCAGGGCACGCTCCTCAATGTCGGCAACGCTCGGCATCGGCGGGTCGGTGCGTTCGAGCAGCGCAATCACGTAGTAGCCCTCGCCGGTGACCGCCAACGGTACCGAGTAGGTGCGCGGCTGCAAGTTTTGCAGCACGACCGAAAGCGACTCCCCAGCGGTATCCGAATCTCCGTCGCGCCATTCGCGCGCATCACGGAAGTACGGCAGCGCCTCGCGAACCTGCTCGCTGTGCAGGATCTCTTCCAGCGTCAGCCCCCACTGCACCCGCATCGGCGGCACCGAAGCGCCAGGCAGCCCCTGGTAGAACACGCCGGGGTAGCTCATCTCGTTGCGCACAATGACGGGTTCGATACCGAAGGCGTGCGGCGGCAGCGCGCGCAACACATCCACCGTTCCCTCGACCGGCACGTCGGTTGCCTCCCTCTCCCCGCGGCGGATCGTCTCATAATCCGCCCGCGCCGCCTGGGCCCGTTGCTGCGCCTCGAACGCCCGCTGTTCCACGTCGCTCTCTTGCGACGCTGTCGCCAGGATTTCCTCGAGTTCGCCGGCGAGCGCCTGTGCCCGCTCCTCGAGCAAGATTCGCGGCGCCTCGGGTACCTCGAGGAGGTAAACCATCTCGAGTTCCCGCTCCAGCCGTTCGGTCAACGCGGCGAACGCCTCCTCGTAGGCGTCGCGGAACGCGTCGATTTCGTTGAGGCGGCGCTCAATCCAGCGACGGTGCACCTCCTGAATCTCGCGCTCGCGCTCCTCCTCGAGTTCACGGGCTTCGCGCAACTGTGCCACCCGTGCTTCGGACACTTCGAGTTGGCGCTCCAAACGCCCCGGGTCGTTGTCGTGAATGGAGTCGAGGTCGCGGGAAATGCGCGTCGAGCGGACGAACTCTTCCCAGCCTCGCTCCGAAACGACGTCCCTCATTCGGGCTAGGGCGGCGCGGTAGTCGGACATCTCGATCAAACCGTCGAGCGGGACGCCGGCGGCGTCGCCGCGCGGGTCGTCGTAGAGTCCCGCCTCACGCTGAAAGGCACGCAGCGCCTCCCGGACGGTGCGCTCCACCTCCTGCACGCCGGGCACCAACCCGACGCTGCCCCCCTCGGCCCGTGCACCCCAGTACAGCTCCTCGTACAAGCGCGCCTGTTGCAGCGTCGCGTCGGCGACGGCGTAGCCGTGACGGTACGCATCTTCGTTGAGCCGCTGGTGCGACTGAATCTCCTGCTGCATCCGTTGCACAAGCAAGCGGGCGCGATGCTCGCCGGCGTCGTGACGCAACTGCTCGCGGATCTCGTCGCGCACCTCTTCAAAGGGACGGTAGCGCAATGACTCACGCAAGGGACCCGCGAAGTCGGCGCTCAACTCGTCAATGTCGCGCTCCCGAGCCTCGGCGTCCTCGATGCCGCGAAAGCCCGGCGTCGTCGCCTCGGCAAGCCGGTCGAAGCCGTCCAACAAGTCCTGCGACAGCGACTCGACCCCGCCTTGCAACGCCTCGAGCCGTTCGTCGATCTCAGCGTCGCTCAGTTCGGTGCGGAAGTAGAGCTCCCGGTACGGCTGGTGCGCGTAAAAGCGCTCGATCAAGTCCGGGTCGATCGGCGTCTGCTGCGCCATCTCCTCGAAGCGGATGGGGAGAATCGCGAGCTGGTATCTCGTTTCGCGGAACTCGCTGCCTTCGTCCTGATTGAGCCGTTCCTGTGCGTGCGCCTCGACCGGGTCGGGAAACAGCGCCTCGTTGCTGACCCCCGTCGTCGCTGCGAGTTCTCGTCGCATCCGCGCTTGAGCGCGCTCCTCTTCGAGGTGCTGCCGCGCACGGCGCTCGACCACCGGATGGAACGGCGAAAGCGCGTCGCCCAACTCCTCGACAGCCCGCTGCCACTCCGCGTCGTCGGAAACGCTCAGCAGTCGCTGCCGCAGGTGTCGATCAATGGCCCCCTCGAAGGTCAGCGTCGCCTCCGCCTCGTCATGCTCGAAGTTGCGCGCCAGACTCCCCGGCAACGTTGCCGGAAGTGCCCCCTCGAACGCCACGCTGGCCGTGGTGCGCTCATTGAACACCGGTACGCGGATGAACTCCGACTCGACCAATTGCTGGCCCGCGCGAAAGCTGTCGAGCACTTCGTCCAGCGAGACGCTAACGTTGCCGGAAATCTCGTTTTCGACGTAGCGCCGCACGGTCAACAGCTCGCGGACAATCTCGTAGTAAAGCGACGGATCGAATTCGCGGCGCACCTGGGCACGGAAACGCGCTTCGCGCTCCTCGAACGACGGAAGATCGAGCACCGGCTCCTCGTCCTCCTCGTCCGGCTCGAGCGCAATCGGCTCCTCGTCCTCCAACGGCCCGAGCACAATCTCGTGTGCGACGAGCTTCGCCTCGTTCATCGGCACCGTCACCCCCGCCTCTCGCGCTTCGCGCAACAGCAGGATGTGCATCCAGGTAAGCCGACCGAACAATTCGCGCCGCAACCCATCCGGATCGCGCGGCGCCCGCTCCTCGGAGAGAATCTGCGCCCGCATCGCATCCGGAATGCGCACCGATTGCGAAAACCACGGATGGTCAGGATCCGGGCGCGCCACCTGGTGTTGCGGGTCGAAGAAGGCGACCTCCGGATAGACGAGCTCGATCCGATCCGGCGCGATCAACACCTCGCCGATGATCCGGTACCGGTCACGGAAGAACTGCGCACCGACTTCTTCCTCGCCGATGAATCCATTCGGATCCTCCCCTTCGGCCCAGAATTCGACAAGCGCAATCATCGCCCCGCTGATCAAGAAGGTTGCCGCAAGCACGAGCACGAAGGCAATGATCGTGTACTTTTGCCAGCGAGGCAGGGACTTGATGTCGAGGGTGCTGACCTTATCCTTCGCCACAGGGCGTTCTCCTCGCCACGCACCGGCCGACTCGCGAACGAAGCCGAACCACGGCGGCCGGCGGCTGGAATCGACGGAAACCAAGGACTCCCGGCGAACCCGACACCGTGTCGAACCCGCCATTCAATGGCGTCGCACGATACATTTGCCCCGCAAGGGGCGCAACCCGCGGCCCCACCGCCGTGCATACCGCAAACTGGAAATGCTTGCGGACAAGCCCACGGGCTGCGCCCCCTGGGGCGCGCATCTCCGGCACTTGACCCACAGGCGGCAGTGCGGCATGCACGGCCCACCCCACCTTCCTC
>SKZP01000668.1 GCA_007127275.1 Planctomycetota bacterium | reverse complement strand
ACTTCGACGAGTCAGCGCCGGCGACGATGCCTTGGAACTGGAGTACCGTTCAACGAGACCGATGAGCACGACGACCACACCTACTGCCCACCCGCGTTCCGACACTGAAGAACTTCTTGACCGGCTACTTGCCCAACGCGTCCTCGTTATTGACGGCGCGATGGGCACCTCGATCCAGCAATACAAGCTCGAAGAGGCGGACTACCGCGGCGAGCGCTTCAAGGATCACCCGAGCGAGCTCAAGGGGGCCAACGACCTGCTCGTGCTCACCCAGCCGGCCATGATCGAGGAGATCCACCGCAAGTACCTCGACGCCGGCGCGGACATCATTGAAACGAACACGTTTAACGCGACGACCATCTCGCTGGCCGACTATCACCTCGAGCAATACACCGACGAGATCAACGAAGCGGCGGCGCGCCTCGCCAAACAGGCGGCGACCGCATACTCGGAGCGCACCCCGGACCGGCCGCGCTTTGTCGCCGGGGCGATGGGGCCGACGAACAAGACGGCCTCGCTCTCGCCGGACGTGAACGACCCCGGTTATCGCGCGATCAGCTTCGACGAACTCGTCGAGGCGTATGCCCAGCAGGCCCGGGGCTTGCTGCGCGGCGGTGTCGACATCCTCTTGCCGGAGACGACCTTCGACACGCTGAACCTGAAGGCCGCGCTCTTCGCCATTGAGCAGGTTTTCGAGGAGCTCGGGACCCGCGTGCCGGTGATGGCCTCGCTGACCATTACCGACGCCTCGGGGCGCACCCTCTCCGGCCAGACGCTCGAGGCGGCGTACATCTCCATCTCGCACGCCAAGCTGTTCGCCGTCGGCCTCAACTGCGCACTTGGCGCCGACCTGATGCGCCCGTATGTCGAGGAACTCGGCAAGATTGCCACGTGCTGGACGTTTGCGTATCCGAATGCGGGGCTGCCCAACGAGTTCGGCGAGTATGACGAGCAGCCCCACGAAACCGCCGCGGTGGTCAAGGCGTTCGCCACGGAGAAGTTCGTCAACATGCTCGGCGGCTGCTGCGGCACCACCGACGAGCACATCCGCGCCATTGCCGAGACGGTCGAGGGTGTCGAGCCGCGCACTCGCCCGGAGCCGGACGGCTACGCCCGCTACAGCGGGCTTGAGCCGCTCGTGGTCCGCGAGGACACGAACTTCTTGATGATTGGCGAGCGCACCAACGTCACCGGCAGCCGCAAGTTCATGCGGTTGATCAAGGAGGAGCGCTACGAGGAAGCGATCGAGGTCGCCCGCCAGCAAGTGGAGAACGGCGCGAACATCATCGACGTCAACGTCGACGAGGGGATGATCGACGCCGAGGCGGTGATGGTGCGGCTGATGAATCTGATTGCCGCCGAGCCGGACATCTCCCGCGTGCCGATCATGCTGGACTCCTCGCGCTGGTCGGCGCTGGAGGCGGGCGTGAAGTGCGTGCAGGGCAAGGCCATCCTCAACTCGATCAGCCTCAAGGAAGGGGAAGAGCAGTTCCTGCACCAGGCGAAGCTCGCGCAGCGCTACGGCGCGTCGGTCGTCGTGATGGCCTTCGACGAAGAGGGCCAGGCAACGGAGCGGGAAGACAAGGCCCGCATCTCCGAGCGTGCCTACAAGCTGCTCACGGAGAAGATCGGCTTCGACCCCACCGACATCATCTTCGACCCGAACATCCTCACGGTCGCCACCGGAATGGAGGAGCACAACAACTACGCGGTCGAGTTCATCGAGTGCATCCCGTTGATCAAAGAGCGCTGCCCCGGGGCGAAGGTCAGCGGCGGCGTCTCCAACATCAGCTTCTCCTTCCGCGGCAACGAGCCGGTGCGCGAGGCGATGCACTCGGCGTTTCTCTATCACGCCATCAAGGCCGGCCTCGACATGGCCATTGTGAATGCCGGCCAGATCAGCGTCTACGAGGACATCCCGAAGGATCTGCTCGAACACGTCGAGGATGTGCTGTTCAACCGCCGGGCCGACGCGACGGACCGGCTGATTGAGTTTGCCGAGCAGTTCAAGGGCAAGGGCAAGAAGAAGGAGCAGGACCTTACCTGGCGGGAGCAGCCGCTCGCCGAGCGGATCAACCACAGCCTTCGCCACGGCATCGTCGAGTTCGTCGAAGTGGACATGGCCGAGGCGCTTGAAGCCTACGAGAGCCCCTTAAAGATCATCGAGGGGCCGTTGATGGATGGCATGAACATCGTCGGCGACCTCTTCGGCGAGGGGAAAATGTTCCTGCCGCAGGTGGTCAAGAGTGCCCGCGCGATGAAGAAGGCCGTGGCCTACTTGCAGCCGTATCTCGAAGCGCAAAAGCAAGGCGAGGAGGCGGAGGCCAAGGGCAAGGTGCTGCTTGCCACCGTGAAAGGCGACGTCCACGACATCGGCAAGAACATTGTCGGCGTGGTGCTTGCCTGCAACAGCTACGAAGTGGTCGACCTCGGTGTGATGGTCGCCGCGGACAAGATCCTGGACACCGCGGTAAAGGAAGGCTGCAACGTGATCGGCCTCTCCGGGCTGATTACACCGAGCCTCGACGAGATGGTCCACGTCGCCAAGGAGATGGAGCGGCGCAAGTTCACGCTGCCGCTGCTGATCGGCGGGGCGACGACCTCGGCGAAGCACACCGCGGTGAAGATTGCGCCACAGTATAGTGGGGCGACGGTGCACGTGCTCGACGCGAGTCGCAGTGTCCCCGTGGTCGGCAACCTGCTCAGCGAGGATATGCGCCCGGCCTTCCTGGAAAAGGTGAAGGCGGAGCAGGTCGAGTCGCGCCGGCGCTTTGACCTGCGCCAGGCGACGAAGATCACGCCGTATACGCATGCGGTAGAGAAGCGCGACGAAGTACGCTTCGAAAAGGCGCAGCCGGGGACGAGCTTGCCGAGCCGCGAGGCGTTCGAGGCGGAGCCGGAGAAGTACCCGACGGTCGTGCCGCCGAAGAAACTCGGCCTGCAAGAGGTGCACGACGTCACCCTCGACACGCTCAAGGGCTACCTCGACTGGTCGCCGTTCTTCCACGTCTGGGAGCTCAAGGGGCGCTACCCGAAGATCCTCGACGACGCAAAGTACGGCGAGCAGGCCCGCGAGGTGTTCGAGAACGCCCAGAAGATGCTCGAGGAGCTCCTCGCCGACAACCTGCTCACGCCGCAGGCGGTCTACGGGCTCTGGCCGGCCGCCCGCGTCGACGACGAGACCGTGTCGCTGTACGCCGACGAGGATCGCGAAACCGAGTTGTCGCGCTTTCACTTCCTGCGCCAGCAACAACAACCCGGCGGCAGCGAGCGCACCACCTACCGCAGCCTCGCCGACTTCGTCGCCCCGGCGGACAGCGGTGTCGGCGACTACTTCGGCGCCTTCGTCGTCACCGCCGGCCACGGCGCCGACGAGTTGGCGAAAAAGTACGAGGCCGACCACGACGACTACCGCTCGATCATGGTCAAGGCGCTCGCCGACCGCTTCGCGGAGGCCTTCGCCGAGTACCTGCACCAGCGCGTCCGCAAGGAGTGGTATGCCGCCGACGAGGCGCTCGACAACGACGCGCTGGTGGCGGAGAAATACCTCGGCATCCGCCCGGCACCGGGGTACCCGGCCTGCCCGGACCACACCGAGAAGAAGACGCTCTTCGAGTTGCTAGGTGCCGAGGCCCGCATCGGCGTGAAGTTGACCGAATCCTGCGCGATGTGGCCCGCCGCCAGCGTGAGCGGCTTCTACTTCGGCCACCCTCAAGCGCGCTACTTCAACGTCGGCCTGATCGGCGAGGACCAAGTCAAAGCCTACGCCAAGCGCAAAGGCATGACTCTCGCCGACGCCGAGCGCTGGCTGGCACCCAACCTCGCGTACTGACCCACGCGCCGAGACGCACCCACACGAAACGCCGTGGGCGCACCCTTTGGCGTGCGAACGCCGTGCGCACCACCCTCGAACGCCCAGGGCTACCGAGTCCCCCTCTCGGGTACCCTCGGGCCCCCGGTAGGCGACATGCGCGGAGGTTGTCGGCCTCGCGTTAAAACGTCATCACAATAGGTCGAATGCGACCCGCCGACGAAGTTGGTGGGCGCGTGGCCGAGTTCTGTCATCCACCTTCTGATGCCGCTGCATTGCGCCACGGAGGCAGATTCCGGGTCACTCCGGTCTGGCCCCACCGCCACTGCGCACGGCATTCAGATCCGGCGGTGAGGAGCGAATCCGTTTGGGAGCGGGGCGCCCTCCCAAATCGAACGTGGGAATTTGCTGAACTTGCCTTATGCCCGTGCGCTACTACAATGGTGCATGAAGGTAGTGAGAGCCTTTCGCTCCTGCCACGGACGCATCGAGAGCCAACCCACGCAATGCCATGAGCCGAGTTTTTTCTTTGCTGCTGCTGATGGTCCTCGGCGCCGTCGTCGTCGCCTCGACGAGTGCTTGCGCATATCATGCGAGCCGTACGCCGACGGCGGGCAAAGTGGTCGTCGAGCGCAAGACGCCACTCTACGAGTCGCGCAGTACGACCTACCGTAGCCGGTTCGTCGCCGCTCCACCGCCGCGCCCCACCGAGGCCGAGGAGATACGCGACCGCGCCGAGCATTCCTTTGAGGATTTGCGGGAGACCACCGGCGACTACCACGGGGAGGTGGTTGCGCGGGAAAACCATAGTGGCAAGTTGCTGCTCAACATCGGCAGCGACCACGGAGTACGCGACGGTGCGGTGTATACGGCGCGCGACCCGAAAACGCTCGAATTCAGCGGCGAGGCACACGTGGTCGACGTGCAGCGAACGAGTTCCATGGCGCGAGTGACGTACCAAACGTCGCGGGGCGTTCGCATTGGCGATGTCGTCCAACCCCGGCGCTCGCCGATCAATGACGAAACGTCCGCTCCCCCGACGGGGTTGACCGTCGTGCGCGAGGAGGAGCGGCAAGACGAGCGCGAAGAGGTCTCGCGGGAGACAAAGCCGGAAGAGCCAAAGCTCGAACGGCCCAGCCGGACGCTGTCGAAGCAGAACGTGATCGACATGGTCACCGCCGGCATTTCCGAGTCGAACATCCGCTTGTTGGTTCAGCGTTCCTGGGTGGACTTCGACGTCGACAGCGACACCGTGATTGAGCTCAAACGCGTCGGGATGAGTGACGAACTGCTCGAAGCGTTGATACTGCGCATTGATGAGCAAGAAGAACTCTACGACTAACCAGAGCGACCAACCCCGAGCACGTTGCGTCGCGGCTTCGCCCCCCCTGTGCACTTGTGGTTCCGTCCAAAGTCATTCTGGCAACGTTGGCCGGTTGCGCCCCGTGACGGGTCACCGTCTTTTTCTTCTGCCGAGCCGGTGTATACTTGTCTCGTGCAACCGTGTGCCATTCTTTTGAGGAGGGGCCGCTACCTATGCCCGCCCGCGCGACCTTGCATCCACTCATGACTCGGCACGTTGCCACCTCGGTGTTTGCCGCGGTGCTGGCGGCAATGGTCGCCTTCGTTGTCCCCGGCACCTTGGCGGTGTCGCAAGACGCCGAAGCCCAGCAAGGCGGCGATGCTGTCGAGGTGACCCTGCGCGACGGCACGCGATGGACCGTACATGATGTGCAGATCGGGCGCACCGGAATCGAATGCCGGCTCGGCGAGGACCGGCTGCGGCTTTCCTGGGATGCGCTGGCACCGCGCACGGTGTACCGGCTTCGCTACGACGACCTCGAGGAGAACGACGGCTCGCTCAACCAGTGGGTCGAACTCGCGGAGTGGTGCGCCGCCTACCCGGAACTGCAGCGCGAAACCATGACCATGCTCGAGCGGGTCCTGCGGGCGAACCCGAAGCACCGGCGGGCCAAGGAGGCGCTCGGCTCGCTCGGATACATCTTCCGCGACGGCCTCCTCCGGGATCGCGAGGAATGGGAGCGACGGCAGCGGGAACGGGAGTCGGAGGAGCGCCCCGACGAGGCCGCGGACACCGACGAGGAGGAGCCCCGCGGTGAGGCCGACGACGACGCGCGTCCGGAGCCGGCGGGCCCTGCCCGCGAACCGGGCGAACGCTTGCGCGTGTCGGTGGAGCTGAGCGAGAGCATCGACTGGGCGGGGCACGCGCGGGCAAATGTGGAGGCGACGCGGACCGCCGAAGCCATTTTTGTTGAGTACCTCGAAGAGCGCGACATCGTCGTCACCGACGAAGATCCGCACTACCGAATCATTGGACGCGTCGTCGTGACGTGCTTCAAGAACGTCCAGTTCTTCGAGAACTCGATCGCAATTGGTTTCACCGGTCGCGCCACCATCACGGCAACCCGTACCCACGACGGCTCAGACGTAGAGATCCCCGAGGCTACCACCCGTCAGGAGCGTCCCGACGCGCAAGCCGCGCTCGACGGTGTCCTGCAGGCATTGGCCCGCCGCCTCGGGGCAAATGCGGCGGCCCGCCTACGCTAGACCGCTTGCGCACGGTGTGGTCAAGGCGCGCGTGTCACGTGAGGCCCCTGCGACGATGAAGGCTCGTGTTCGCGACGAGACAATAAATGCGCCGTCGTACTCCGCCGGATGGGTAGGGCGACACGGAGGCCCGCCTACGTATGTGGTTCCGTCCAAACATTTTTGCTGCAATAGGAGCCGGCTTCATGTGATGCACGGGCTCGCGGTTGCACATGCAGGGGGGGCAAGGCTAGAATTCAGGTTCCGCCCCTGCCGAGTTGAGTGAGCGCCTTCCCCCGCAAGGACGCGAAGAGGATGTTCGACACAATGGGTCCGAGCGTGGGCGGCCGCGCTCTTTGGGCGGTTGCACTGATGCTGCTTGCCAGCTCGCTCGCTGGGCTCGGCTGCGTTGCCGACGCGGAGCCTACCGAGGAAGTGCCTCGCGAGGCGGAGGAGGACCGCAGCGGCTCCTCGCTCGAAGAGCGCGCACGCGCCATTTTCCAGTCGGAAACCTTTCAGCGCTACCTCGAACCGAGGCCGCGTTCGGACGGCGAGTTGCTAAGCGTGACGCTTGTGCGCGTCAGCGACACCGGCCGGGCGCGCGACGCCTACGACGTCGGCTACATTCGCGAAGAGCGGTTGGTCTTCGTGTTGCCGGACCGCCCGTGGGAGGCCCGGGACGAGGCAAGCATCGACGTGCGCACCGAGGAGGTTTTCCCCCACCCAGTGGAGCAGTCCGACGGCTCGCTCGTACTGTACCAGGCGGTCGAGCGCCAACTGCTCACTGTTCTCGACCTGAGCGGGACGCCGGTCGGCACCATCGACGACAACGGCAATATCTACCGCTTCCGCTCGCAGGACTCCCGCCTCGAACGCGTCGGTTTCGGCTCGCCGGAACAAGCCGTGGAAAAGCTTTTCGGCATTGAGGCGCGTCATCACATTGACCGCGAAACGATTGAGCGTGTGTCGGTCGAGCCGCGGGTAATCCTTGTTCCGCTCGACGGGGAGCGGGCCCAGGAGCGTCTGGACCGGCGGCTTTCCGACGGGCTGGTACGCCGCGGCCGCGAACGACTTGCGGAGGGATTGCTCGAGGAAGCAATGGCCGACTTCGAGCAAGCGGTGGAACTCGACCCGCAGCATGTGGAAGCTCGCGTCGGACGGGCCGAGGGGCATCAGGCCCTCGAAGATTACGACGCGGCCATCCGGGACTACGAAGTCGCTCTGATCGAGGACGAAACGCGCTGGGATGTCTGGGTGGCGCAAGCGCTCGTGCTCGCCGAGTTGCAACGTATTCCCGACGCCGAGGACGCCATCCGCGAGGCGTACCGCCACGCTCCGGAGGAGGCGCTCGTTGAGGTGCGCCGGGCCGAGGAGCAGGTGGAAGGTACGGCCCGCTAGCCACAAGCCGTTTGCCGGCGTTTAACGGACCATGCGAACGTCGCGCGACGTACGCGGATGAAACGACAACGACCCGTGTTGTGGCGACACACGACGCCGCGCGAGTGACGCAACGCAACGCAACGCAAGGTACCGGAGGGCGCGCGCACGCGTCGGTTGCAGGAGAGGACATGACTCAGGCTCGCGACGAATCCTCCATTCCGTTCGACGCCCCCGCGAGCGAGCCGCCAGCGGCACGCACCCTCGGCGAACTACGTGCCAGCGCGTGGCACTCTCGCTCGGTACGCGACGAGATTCGCACGAACCTCATCGCTGCCCTGCGCGAGGGCCGGCGCGTTTTCGAAGGCATTGTCGGCTACGAGCAAACGGTGATTCCGCAGGTGATCAACGCGCTGCTGAGTCGCCACAACATCATCCTGCTCGGCTTGCGGGGCCAGGCGAAAACGCGGCTGATGCGCCAGGTGGCGAAGCTGCTCGACGAGTGGATGCCCATTGTCGCTGGCAGCGACATCCACGACGACCCGTACCAGCCGGTAAGCTGGCACGCGCGCGAACTCGTCGCCGAGAAGAAAGAGGCGACACCCATTGAGTGGGTTCACCGCGGTGAGCGCTACCGCGAGAAACTCGCCACGCCGGATGTGTCCGTGGCCGACCTTGTCGGCGACATTGACCCGGTCAAGGCGGCGACGCAGAAGCTGCACTTCGGCCACGAAGCGGTCATCAACTTCGGCATCATTCCGCGCACCAACCGCGGCATTTTCGGCATCAACGAACTGCCGGACTTGCAGCCGCGCATCCAGGTGAGCCTGTTCAACATCCTCGAAGAGAAGGACGTGCAGATCCGTGGCTTTCCCGTGCGCCTGCCCATGGACATCCTGCTCATGTTCACAGCCAACCCAGAGGATTACACGAACCGCGGCAGCATCATCACGCCGTTGAAAGACCGCATTGAGTCGCAGATACTCACGCACTACCCCGCCGAGGTCTCGCAGGCCATGCAAATCACCGACCAGGAGGCGTGGACGACGCGTTCCGGCGAGATCGAGGTGGTGATGCCGTTGTTTCTGCGGCGCGTCGTCGACCGCATGGCCTTTGCCGCTCGCGACAGCGAGTACGTTGACCAGGCCAGCGGCGTCTCGGCGCGGCTGCCCATTGCGGCGCTGGAGAACGTCGTCAGCAACGTCGAGCGCCGCGCGGTGATGCAGGGCAAGGCCCGCGAGTTTGCGCGCGTCGTGGATTTGCAAGCGGCGCTGCCAGCAATCACGGGCAAGCTCGAGTTGGTCTACGAAGGGGAGCAGGAGGGACCGTTCCACGTCGCCACGAACCTCGTCGGCCAGGCGCTGCGCCAGGAGTTCGAGTTGCTGTTTCCCTCGGCGTACAAGCCCACTTCGCCGCGGCAGCGCAAGCCCGGTCCGGGGCCAGAGCGCGAACCGGACGAGGAGAGCGACCTCGGCGAATACAAGCCCATCATTGACCACTTCGCCGGCAGCCGCACCGTCGAGCTAACCGACACGCTCACTGCCGAGGAGTACAGGGCTCGCCTCACCGCAGTCCCCGGCCTCGAAGATGTGGTGCGCGCGCACTTGGATCCGGGTGACGACAACGAACGGCTCGCCGCCATGGAGTTCGTCCTCGAAGGGCTCCACCAATCCAGCCTGCTCGCCAAAGAAGACATTGACCGCGGCATCCTCTACTGCGACATGCTCGGCAGCATGATGGCGGACTTCTAAAGCCCGTAGCCATTCGGTTTTCGTGATTCTACCAAGCCCACGGGCTGCAGCCCGTGGGTGGTTTTCCTGCGTGACCCACGCTGCGGTGTATTGGACCCCGGCGCGACGGGCGACTGCAGCCGTGGGTGGTTTT
>SKZP01000347.1 GCA_007127275.1 Planctomycetota bacterium | reverse complement strand
GTGGGGGCGTTGTTTCAACTCGCGTTGTTGCTCGACGCCGAGGGGGAGCGTGGCCAGCTTGCCGTGCTGTGCCGTCGCATCATGCAACTTGTCGCCTCACGTGAAGACGACGAAGTTTTCCTCGACGAGGGGGCGGTAACCGTCGGGTTCCTGCGTCAGTGGACCCGCAAGCGTTTGGAAGGAGGGGAAGAAGGATGGAGAGCCAGGCAAACATGATGGGCAACGAGTCGCTCGCGCACCGCTTCGAGGCGATCGAGGAGGAGGAGCTGCGCAACGTGCTCGAATCGCGACGGGTGCGGCTCGCCGAGGCGCCGACAGATGAGGGTCTCGACGAGGCGGAGCCGGTGCTCACCGCACGCATCGGCTCGGAGAGCTACGGCTTTCCCTTCGCCAACGTCGTGGAGGTGATCCGCTTGACGACGCTGACGCGCCTCGCCGGGGTGCCGCCGCACATCCTCGGACTGACCAACCTGCGCGGCGAGGTGTTGCCGGTGGTGGACATCCGCGTCTTCTTCGAGGTGCAGCGCGACGAACTCACCGACTTGCCGCTCGCCGTCGTCGTCTTCAAAGGGGAAGGGCGGCTCGCGGTGCTGATCGACGAGGTGGAATCCCTCTTGATGCTCGCCCGCGAGCAGTTGCTGCCGCCGATCTCCACGCACACCGGCATTCGCGAGGAGTACCAGCTCGGTGTGACCGAGCAGCGCAGCGTCGTACTCAACCTCGATCGCATCCTTTCCGACCCGCGACTTATCGTCAACCAAGAAGGGTAGCACAACCCTGTGTACCCCTAGCTAAAAGGATTCATCGTGAAGAACTTGAGTATCCGCACAAAACTCCTCTCATTCGGCGGGATCCTCGTCGTCGTGCTGCTGGTGGTAATCGCCTTTAGCTACATTGCCACACAATCCACGCGGGATCGCCTGGATCAAGCGTTCAATCAGAACTTCGCCGCGGTCAGCACGATCGGCAACCTTAATGCCGATCTCAACGCGGCGCGCGCGGAGCTCGTTTCGCTGATCGCGTCCGAAGACCGCGATGCGCAGCTTCAGCATCAGCGTGTGATTGACGAAATGACCGAGCGAAGCCGCGCGGACTTCGATCGGTTGCGCGAAATGCTTGCCGACGATCCACAGGCGATGCGGCACTTGGAAGATGCCTACGAAGCCTGGTCGGCGTTTCAGCAAACCCGCGACAACGAATTGATTCCGCTGGCGCTGGAAGGGGAGCAAGACGGCGCCCGCGAACTCGCTCTCGGGATTCAGCGGGAGCGCTATGAACTCTTCCGGGACGAGATTGCCAACCTCGTCGAACAGCAAGGCGGCGTGTTCGGGCAGTTGGTCGACGACGCCGACCGCGAAGGGAGCACACTGCAATCGGCGATGTTCGCGATCATCATCGTTACGGCCGGTGTCGTTGCTTTGTCGGTGTACTTCGTCGGTCGACTGACCCGGCCGATCACCGACTTGGCGCTTGCAGCCAGCGAAATCGCCAAAGGGGATGTCAACCAAAAGATCACCTACGAATCCGGCGATGAACTCGGTGTGCTCGCGCAATCATTCCGTGACATGATCACCTATGTGCAAGAGGTAGCCAACGCCGCCGAACGGTTGAGCGAGGGAGATACCGACGTCGCCGTGCAGATTCGGTCGGATGCCGATGTGCTCTCCAAGAGCTTCACGACGATGCTCGCCTACATTCAAGGGATTGCCGATGCGGCGAACCGGCTCGGCGAAGGAGACCTCACCGCGACGGTCACACCGCGTTCAGACAAAGACCTCTTGAGCCGCAACTTCAACAAGGCGATCGAGGGGTTGCAGGAAATGTCGCAGCGCACCAAGGATGCGGTCTCGAGCATCACCTCCTCGACCAACGAATCAATGGCCGGGGTCAACCAGCTAACCTCCTCGTCGCAGCAGCAGTCGGCCGCCGTCTCCGAGACATCCTCGACCGTCGAGGAATTGCGCCAGAGCGGCGAAGAGGTCGCCGAGCGCACGAAGAACGTCTCCAATGTCGCCAAGGAGGCGCAGAGCGCTGCCGAGGAAGGCCAGGCCATTATCGAGCAGACCGTCGAGGGGATGCGCAAAATCAGCGAGCGCATTGAACAAATCGCCCGCTCGATCCTCTCACTTTCCGAGCAAACCCAAGCCGTCGGCAAAATCACCTCCAGCGTGAACGACATAGCCGAACAGTCGAAGATGCTCGCCTTCAACGCCTCGATCGAGGCCGCCAAGGCGGGTGAGTTCGGCAAAGGCTTTGCCGTCGTCGCCACCGAGATCCGCAACCTGGCCGAGCAGTCCAAGGCGGCGACGGGCCAAATTTCCGAGATTCTCTCGGATATCCAGAAGGCTGCGAACCAGTCGGTGATGGTCACCGAGGAAGGCAGCAAAGAAGCCGAGCGCGGCATGGATCTCGCGAATACCTCGGGCGAAAAGATTCGCTCGATTGGCGAGGCGATCCGCAACACCGCACAAACCGCCGTGCAAATCGAGAGTGCCACCACACAGCAAGCCCGCGGCATGGACCAGATCGCCAAAGCAATGGGCAACGTCAACGAGGCAACCAACCAGGCACTCGCCTCGAGCAAGCAAATGGAACGGGCCATGCAGGATCTGACGGCACTCGCCGATCAGCTCAACTCCTCAGTCGCCGCCTACCGCCTGCAGTAGCGGCTTGTTCGACCGCGTGGGAATGGGAGGAGCGGCCAGCGTGGATTGTGGAGGGAGCTGGCTGCCGCCTTTGGCGATGCACGTGGCATTGGGAGCGCTTGTTGATGCGTGGCTACGACGTTTCGTCATCGGCGGCCTCCTCCATTCCTAATCGGTAAAGAACCTTCGTGGCGCGGAGTGACCGTAGGGTGACGTGCCTTCTTGGGAAGAGCACACTTCGGTTCGATCCTTTCCCCTTTCCGTCAAATCGATCTCATGGACGAACACGACAATCTGATCGAGCAGTTGCAGCGTGAGTATCAACTCGAGACCCGTGAGCGCCTGGCGCGTTTGCAGGAGACGATCCTTGCGCTTGAGCAGAACAAAAGCGCCGAGGAAGTGGCGGAACTTGCCGCCGCCGGGATGCGTGAGCTGCACACCATCAAGGGGGGTGCCTACACCGTCGGCCGCGAGGACATGGGCAACATTGCGCATGCGTGCGAAACGCTGCTGCAGTTGGTCAGTGCCTCCGACGGGGAGGTGAGGGAGCTTGATGCGCTGCTGTGGGGGGCTGACTTGCTTGGCGCGCTGCTGGAGAGTCCCGCCGGTGCTGCGACGTTGAGCGAGGCGGAGGTGGAGAAGATCTCCGAGGCGCTGGCCGAGGGGCGCTGCGACGACGCGCTGACCGAGCGGCTGTTGCTGCCGGGGCAAATGCGGGGTAGCGGCGTCGGTAGTGGTGGTGGCGACGCGAGTCCCGTCGGAGGTGGCGGCAATGGCGACGTCGAAAGCGAAAAACACCACGACGGTGCCGGCGATGCGCAGCCACCGGCCGCAGGTGGCAACGGTGCGACTCCCCCGGACGGGCCCGGCTCCACCGACGGCGCGGCACAGCCCCCCGACGGCTCCGGCTCGGCTGCCCCGCAAACGATCCGCGTCACCGCCGACACCGTCGACCGCCTGATCAACCAGATCGGCGAGTTGCTGATCAACCGCATTGGCCACGACGCGACGATCGACGACCTGTTCGAGCTGGAGCGAACCATCGCCGCGCGGCAAAGCCACTGGCGCCAGAACCGCGTCATGCTGCGCAACCACGCCGATGCCTCGCAACTCTACGAGGAACTCGAAGAGTCGAGCCAGTTTCTCGCAAACTTGCTGGAGTCGGTGCGGGACCTCGCCGGGCGCGTGCGGGGCCGCAACACGGGGCTCGAACGGGCCACCGAAGAGCTTCAGGGCAGCATCATGGAGATTCGGATGCTGCCGGCGGGCACGCTGTTCCGGCGGTTTCCGCGCGCGGTGCGGGACCTCTCCCGCGAGCTTGCCAAACCGGTCGAGCTCAACCTCGAAGGGGAAGACTGCCGGCTCGACTGGGTCGTGCTCGAGCGCTTGCAAGATCCGCTGCTGCACCTGATCCGCAACGCGGTCCACCACGGGCTCGAAGCGGCCGAGGACCGCGAGAAGCACGGCAAACCGAGCAGCGGTTCCGTAACGCTGCGCGCCTTCGTGCACGGCTCCTCCGTCGTCGTCGAGGTGGAGGACGATGGCGTCGGCCTCGACTACGCGAGCATTCGCGAAAAGGCCACGCGGCTCGGCCTGCTGACGAGCGACCGGGCGGCGTCGATGTCGAGTCGCGAGCTGACCGAGCTGCTCTTTCACAGCGGCTTCTCCACCGCTGCGGAGCTCTCTGGCGTCTCCGGCCGCGGCGTCGGCCTCGACGTCGTGAAGCGCAACCTCGAAGAACTCGGCGGCACGATCGAGGTGCGCAGCGAAGCCGGCCAAGGCACCTGCTTCTCGCTCAAGGTGCCGATTACCCTGGCCACCTTTAAGGGAATCGTCGTCAAGGCACGCGGCTCCTACTTTGCCGTGCCGCAAACGGCGGTGAACCGCTTTATTCGCTTCCGCCCCGACGACATCTACACGTTGGAAGGCAAGGACTCGATCGACGTTAACCAAAGCCCCATGGCGCTCGCGACGCTCGCCGACGTGCTCGGACTGCCGGATCTCAAGAGCGCGGCACCCCCGTGGTACCGGGCCCTGGTCGTGCAGTCGGCGGAGAAGCAGGTCGCCCTGTTGGTCGACGACATTGTCGACGAACGGGAGATGGTCGTGCGCAACCTCGGTCATTACGTCAAGCGGGTGCGCCACGTCGCCGGGGCGACGATCCTGAGCAGCGGGCAAGTCGTGCCGATTCTGAACATCTCCGACTGCGTGCGCACCGTCGTCGAGGGCCAGGCCGCCTCGGTGACGCAGGCGACGGCGCTCAACGAGTCACGCGGCGAGCAGCGGCGCAGCATCCTCGTCGTCGACGACTCGATCACCACCCGCACGCTGGAGCGCAACATCCTCGAAAGTGCGGGCTACCGCGTCGGCGTGGCCGTCGACGGCAAGGAGGCGCAGGACCTGTTGCAGCGCCAGCGCTTCGACCTCGTCGTCAGCGACATCCAGATGCCGCGGCTCGACGGACTCGGCCTGACCCGCTGGATCCGTTCCGAGCCGGAGTACAAGCAGTTGCCCGTCGTATTGGTCAGCTCCCTGGATACGGAATCCGACCGCAAGGCGGGCCTTGACGTCGGCGCCGACGCCTACCTCGGCAAGCGCTCCTTCAACCAGGAGGCGCTAATCGAAACCATCGAGCGCCTGCTCTGACCGTCCGGCGCACTTTCCGCACGTGGTCAGAGGGGCGCAACAAAAGTACCTAGCCGCTCAACAAGCCGCAGCGGGCGGGGTACAACGCAGCAGCACAACCGGGATAGTTCGATGGAACGGGAGCCAGATGGGCAAGGCAATTCGTGTGCTGCTCGCGGAGGACTCGGCGACAAGCCGCGTGCTCTTGCGTTCGCTGATCGAGATGCAGAGCGACATGGTCGTGGCCGGCGAGGCCGTCAACGGCCAGGAGGCGGTACAGCTGGTCGCGAAGCTCAAACCCGACGTCGTCGTCATGGACGTGCACATGCCGCGACTCAACGGCGTCGAGGCGACCAAGGCGATCATGCAGGACACCCCCTGCCCGATCATCATCGCCTCCGGGCGAGTCAACACGCAGGAGCATCCGCTGGCCTTCGCGGCGATGCAAGCCGGGGCGCTCAAGGTCATGGCGAAGCCGGCCGAGGCGAAGCGGGAAACGATCACGCAGGTGGCGCAAGAGTTCACCGACGTGCTGCGCACCTTCGCCGGCGTCAAGGTAATCCGCCACTACTCCAGTTCCCGCAACGTCTCCGTTTCCAAACCGCCGCGCGCCGACAAGGTGCCGTCGTCGCCACGCGAGGCCCTTCCGGTACGCGGGGCGACGCTGCCCGCCATCTCCTCGGAAACCGCCATCGTTGCCATCGGAACTTCCACGGGGGGGCCGCCGGCGCTCGCCGCGATCTTCGAGAAGTTGCCGGCCGAGTTTTCGCTGCCGCTCCTCGTGACGCAGCACATCACGAAAGGCTTCACCGACGGCTTCGCCACCTGGCTCGACGGCTGCACCGCGCTCACCGTGCGGGTGGCCAAGGAGGGGGATGCGCTGCGCCCGGCGACGGTGCTCGTCGCCCCCGACGAGCGACACCTCGAAGTGACCTCGGCATTGCGCGTGCGGCTGACCGAGGAGCCGCCGTATCGCGGGCAGCGCCCCTCGGTCAACCGCATGTTCCAAAGCCTCGCTCGCTACGCCGGCTCTCGAACGCTTGCCGTGGTGATGACCGGCATGGGAGACGACGGGGCCCAAGGCGCGGCCGCGGTGGAGACCGCCGGCGGGAAGGTCCTCGTTCAACAACCGAGCACGGCGGTGGTCTCCAGCATGCCGCACGAGGCGCACAACGCCTGCACCGACGCGCAAGCCCTCACGCTGGAAGAGATTGCCGCGGCCTTGTTGACCGCGAGCCACCGGCGCTAATACGACGACGCCGCCGTCGCAAGATTCCTACCTCGCCAGCGCTGCACGCAACCCAAACGGTCTTGCGCGAACCGAGTTCGCATCCACCGTTTCGGTCACGGGACACGCTCCGCTTCACGTCACCGCTCCATGACCGTGGACGAGCGCGCACTCTTGTACCCCCGAAGGGGCGGCCGGGGGTAGCCCAAAGCCACCATGGGAGCTGTCGGAAAATGGCTTGCGAATTTGAGCGACTGCGCTCGACGTTGCTCCGTTGTGGTCGTTTCCGCTGAATGTGACTGGTGTTGTGTCATGGCTACATCTTCGGGTCGAGCGTGACCCCTCGGATCTTCCCACCGCGTCCGCCAGGTTCGGTCTCGCCCCTCGATTCATTGCGCCAGCACGCGCCTACAAGGAACGCACCAATGACTGAGAAACGTGCACTGGTTGTTGACGACTCCAACTTGTTTCGGCTCGTGCTGCGTGCGGCACTCGAGCGAGTCGGCTTCACCGTCGAGCAGGCCACGGGCGGGAAAGAGGCGCTTGAAGTCTTGCAGCGCGGCGCGGTTCCCGACGTCGTCGTGGTGGATTGGAACATGCCGGATCTCACCGGCGTGGAGCTTGTGCAGCAGCTGCGCGCCAATCCGATCCTCGCGAAGCTTCGCATCATCATGGTGACGAGCGAATCAAGCGAGGAGCGCATCCAGCACGCCCTCTCGCAAGGGGTCGACCGCTACCTCACCAAGCCGGTGCAAGAGGAAGATCTCTTCGCCGCCCTACGCTCCCTCGGCTTTGCTTGAAGGGTTGTTTCACCTTTGCGTCGCGCGTTCGAAAAAGGCAAGCCGACGGGCCGGCCCGTCGGTCGTCGCAGGAGCTCGCCCAAACCTTGAAGAGCTGTCAGAAAATTGCGTCCGACGTCGGGATTGCGCGCTACGCTCGCCTTTCTCGGGCGTGGCACAGGCTGGGCTTGGTAGGATTCTGGAGGGTGCCTTTACTCCGACGCAGCACCGAAAGGACGTATGCAAATCCTCGATGGTCACCTTCCCCGTTCGTTGCTCGAACGCGGCAGCGCCGGCCCGGACGTCTCCGGGGTGGCACGAATGGTTTCCGAGGTGCGTGTGCGCGGCGACGAGGCGGTTGCCGAGTACAACGCGACGTTCGACGGAGATGCGCTTGCGCCGTTTGCGCTTTCCGCCGAGGAGGTGGCGCGGCTGCGCGCACAGGTCGAGCCCGAGGTACTCGAGGCGCTTCGGTTTGCGCACGAGCGGATGGCGAGCTTTGCCGCGTCGCAACGTGGCGCAGTGCGCGAGACCACGTGGGACGACGGCGCCGGCGTGCGTTGCGGCACGCGGTTTGTGCCGGTGGAGCGCGTCGCTTGCTACGTGCCCGGTGGACGCTTCCCGTTGCCGAGCTCGGCACTGATGACCGTGACCGCGGCACGCGTCGCCGGGGTGCGCGAGGTCGCCGTGTTTTCGCCGCGCATGGCCCCCGAGGTCGCCGCCGCCGCGCACATGGCCGGCGCGGACACCTTCTACCGCATCGGTGGCCCGCAGGCCGTTGCCGCCGCCGCCTACGGCACGGTACAAGTCGGCAAGGTGGACATGATTGTCGGGCCCGGCAACGCCTATGTTACCGAGGCGAAGCGACAAGTGCTCGGCAGCGTCGGCATTGACATGCTCGCCGGGCCCCGCGAGGTGCTGATCATTGCCGACGAGCACGCCGAGCCGACGCGCCTTGCCGTGGACCTGCTCGCACAGGCCGAGCACGACCCGCATGCGCTCGCCCTCCTGTTCACGCCGAGCCGCGAACTTGCCGAGCGGGTTGCCGGAGAGATTGTACGCTTTCGCCGGCATCTCGCGCTGCCCGAGTTCATTGGTGAGTCGCTCGAGCACTCGGCCATTGTCCTGTTCGAGAGCCTTGAGCGCTGCGCGGCAATGAGCGAGGAGGTTGCCCCGGAACACCTTGAGCTTCACGTGCAGAATGCGGAGTCGTGGCGCGAGCGGTTCAAGCACTACGGCTGCTTGTTCCTCGGCGAGCCAGCGGCGGAGGTGTTCGGCGACTACTGCGCGGGGACGAACCACGTGTTGCCCACCGGTGGCGCGGCGCGCTTTTCCGCAGGCTTGAGTCCGCTCGCCTTTCTGATGCCGCGCACCTGGCAAACGGCGACGCCGGAAGCGGCCGCCAACCTGGCGCCAACCGTGGAGCGCCTAGCCCGCATTGAAGGCCTCAACGCCCACGCCGAGGCCGCCCGGCAACGCCGCGGCGAGGCGTGAACCACACGTGAGGGACGCATGGACGAGACCGTCGAAGCCGTACTGCGAGCGAGTTGCACCGTCGCCGTCGTTGGGCTCGGCAACGTGCCGGACAAGCCGATCTACGAGGTCGCGCAATATCTGCTCGACGAAGGGATCTCCATTGTCCCCGTGCATCCGCGGGCCGAGCGGGTATTCGAGCAGCCGGCCTACCGCACCGTCGCCGCACTTCCGGACGAGCTGCGCGCGGACACCGCGTTGTTGGCCGTGCGCGCCGAGGTCGCCGGCGAGGTGCTCGAGGAGATTGTCGCCGACGGCCGCATCCGCAACGTCTGGCTGCAGCCCGGGTGCGAGCCTGCCGCCGAGGTGATGCAGCGCGTTCGTGACGCGGGGCTGCGGCTCGTTGCCGGCCGCTGCATGATGGCGGAGTTGCAGCGCCGCCTCGAGGGATGAGCGCACAACGGCTCCGGAAGGCAACCCCGGCATTCCGCGCCCGTGGGGCGAAATCTCACCCCCAAGCCCACGGGCCTCGCACGTGGGTCGAAAACACGAAACGGGTGACGGGCCTCGCCCGTGGGCTTGAAGAATTTCCGCGCCCCACGTTTGCGAGGCACGAGGAATCCGTGGACGCGGCGGCGCGACGAACATACGGTGGGTGCCTGCGGTGGTGCGGGGCGCCGCCCGTTTCGCTTCCGCGCCCGCACCGTAGGATGTGGCGAGCGCCCGGCTCGGCGCTTGAGCGTTTGCCGGCAGCCGTGGAGAAATCATGACGCGCACGTTCCTCGTCGGGCATATCCTGCAGATTCCGGTGAAGGTGCACTGGAGCTTGCTCGCTTTGTTCGCCTTGCTGGGCCTCGGATTCGTCTCCATGGCAATGACCGACCCGCGCATGGCGGCGCTGGTCATGCTCGTCTACTTCGGAATCTTCTTCACCATCCTGTTGCACGAACTGGGCCACGCCGTCGTCGCCCGGCGCTACGGCTCCGAGGTCCACGACATC
>SKZP01000272.1 GCA_007127275.1 Planctomycetota bacterium | reverse complement strand
TGCGTCGGATACAACAGGTGGCCCTCGGGGGCCTGCGCCTCGACGACCAGCGTGGCCGTATGGCCCGCGAGCAACGACTCCGGCTCGAAGTACGCGCGGAAGCTGCCCTGCGGGATTTCGAGGTCGCCGTCGTCAAACCCAGTGCCGCCCAACTCGCCCCGCCCGTTGCCGCTGTCGGACCCGTGTTCTTCGCTCGACTCGCTCTCTTCGGTGGCGGCGCCCTCTTCGTCGGCGGCGCTCTCTTCGGTGGCGGCGGTGTCTTCGTCGGCGGCTGCGCTGACGAGCAGGTCGGTCGATGCAACTGCATCGATCGGCATATAACAAGCCACCGGGGTGCACGGCATAAACGCGACCGTCGCTTCCAACGAGTGCGCCCCCAGGGCCGCCTCCTTGGAAAGCTCGAACTCTCGCTCAAAGACGACGGTGCCCATGTGCTTGGCCCCTTCGTCCGTTTCGACCGCTTCGGGCTCGACCCACTCGCCGCGGTCGCTCAAGTGCTCCGCTGCGGCGCCACCGAATTCGATCTCGGTGGGCATGCCGAAGGCTTCGAGGTTGATCGGGTAGGTGTGCATCCCCTCGGGCATGTGCACCGTCACGTATACGGTCAGCGTCTCGCCAGGATCTACCACCGGTGGCGCGACCCGCACGTCGACCGGCGGGGTACCTTGGTTGGGCAACTCGTCGGGAGCGACGAACTCGTCGAGGAACCCTTTGCCGCCCGGCCGCTCCTCGACGTTGAGCGTCGCTTGCGTCCGCACCGTGGCCGGCTCGGCCAGTCCCGCCTCGCCGAGCAGGCGAGCGGTTAGCGCGACGCTGAATTCATGGGAGCCCACGCTGGGTGCGTCGTAGCCGACGCGAAAGGCGCGACTCGCCACGGGGGCCTCGCCCGGCTCCGCCACCGCAAGTCGGGCCCCGTCGTGCTCTGCAACCGTTCGCGCTCCGTCCAGCCAGGGGCCGCTCGGCGTTAGCCACTCCGGCCGCTGCTCAAGGGTCAGCGCACTTGCCGGGACATCCCCGTCACGCTGCGCCGTCGCCAGCAACTGCGTCCCCGCGGGCGCTTTCGCGTACACATGCAGATGAACCACGTCGCCCCACGTCGCCGAGGCCGGCGCGAACTCGGCGCGCAGATCCACCGACTCGCTGGTCTCCGCATGAAGCGCCGCGGGGGCGAAGCCGCCAATCCCCACGAAAAGCAGCAGAAACGCCAGCGCCGAAACCACCCGGCGCGCGGCCCAACGGTCGGCTTTGACGGCGAAATACGGTCGCGAGGTTCCCATCATCTCTCCTCCACAATTTGCAGTCTGCAAAGGCCACCCTACCGAATGCAAGAGCGCTGGCCGCAGATCCTCGTCGCAACGAGTATACCACATGCCGGTAGCATCGGACGACTTCTATGCGTCTGGATTCCGTGAATCACTTTCGACGTTAGGGTATCAACGCATCCGGCGCAACGAATCCATTCCGAGAGGGTAAAATTTCTCAAATTCTCGGCAGAACGCCAACTTCTGATAGACGGTTGAGCTGCAGGAAACGCCTCCGAGCCGAATACAGATCTCGGCACGGCCTCGCGGCGAAGAATGCCGGTCGTGCGCCTAGCGGCGCATTCGGCGCGTGCCTTTGCTTGCGCTGCGGGCGAGAGCAGGGCGTTTGCTGGCAGCGGTGCCGGTCGTTGTCGTCGCGGGGGCCGACTTTTTCTTCGTCGCCCCTTTCGCGGCCGGCTGCTTCCGTACCGCGTCTTCCTGCTCCGCGACCTTGTAGCCGAGCCGGCGCGCCTCCTCGAGGTCGATCTCTACCGCCCCCTCGGGCGGCACGTCCCCGTCGGCAAGCTCGAGAATCTGCACCTTGCGACGCCTGACAAGCTTTCGCCACTCCATGCGGAACGCTTCGTTGGTGCCGAGCTTCAACTCGTGCGCCGTCGTCGGCAAGTTCTTGATCAGTGCGGTCTTGCCAATACGTTTGCCGTCGATATACGTGCCGTTCGAGGAGCCGTCGTGGACGAGGATCTCGTTCGCTCCCTTGATCTGGAGGACGACGTGCTCGCGGGAGATGGTCTTGAAATGTTCGTTGACTTGCTGGCCGAGCGGGTCGACCTTGCGGTACGCCTTGACGTCGCGCACCGAGATGGAGCAGGAGCGGCTGCGGCCGATGCTGACGCTTTCGCCGATACGGACCGTGAAGGTTTCTCCCTTGACGAATCCGGAGATTCCTACGAGCTTCAGCACTCCAAGAGGTTCCGACATCAATGTGCCCCCTCGAAAAGCCGGCCTGCAAGCACGGCCATGCGGATCACGTGCAATCTGCATCCCCTGCCACTTTGGAACTGGCAGCAAACTGGTTCCGAACGTTGCGCGTCATATGCGAAGGGTGGGCAAGACGGAGAACGGCGAACTGCGCAGGCGCGACTACTCACATTGAGCAGCGAACCGACGAAACGCAGCACCGTCGAGCGCAGCAGCTCACATTCGGAAGTAATGTTCTGACAGTTCCTTACGCAAGCAGCCAGCAGCAAAACGAACAGCCTCGCCGCCGGTAGCGCGACAATTATCCCTGCTTCGGTCGTACCCGTCAACGGAAACGCAAAATGCGCATGCGACGGACGCCTCACGCTCCGCAGGCCCTCGACAAAAACGCGAGCGCAGGGCGTCAGCGTCAGCCCTGCAAGGCATACGCGGCACAAGCACTGCCCTGCCAGGAAGGCATCACAGAGCAGGCCCACGAACTCGCGGCTCGAGTTCGTGGGCCCGTTTGCTTGCTGACGGAGGTTGTGCGGGTTAGCGGCGCCCGGCGCGCGCACCGGCTTCGACGTAGTACGTCTTGTTCGACTTCGCCTCTTCGGAGACGGCGAAGATGCGGTCCTTCACCGCAAGCGGGTGACGCACGCCGCGGATCAGGTACTTCGGCGTATCCGTGTCGTCCGGCGCAATGGTCAGCACGTCGCCGATGCTGAGCAAGCGTTGAATGGGCCCTTGCTCGACGGCGAGGTCCTGAATCTGAATCACGCGAATCTGCCGTTGCCGCACCACAATCACGCCCTCGCGAACGATCAGTCGCTGGTCGGTCAGCGAGTAGGCGTAACTAAGGATGGAGTAGAAGAAGCGCAGCAGCGACAGCAAGAACGGAATCATCGCGATGAGAATGAACAGCACCATCGGCACCGAAAGGAAGGGAATTCCCGTAGCCTCGCTCAGGTCCGCCGCGACGAAGCGGAAGAAGGAGTACTGGCGCTGGCCATAGAGGTATTCGGCGGCTACGCGGTTTTGATCGACCATGCTGCTGGGCAGCGCCTGCCGTTCTCCGTCTCGCGTGCGGCCGACGACGTGTTCGCTGTCGTCTTCGCGGTATTGCAACTCGCGAGCAGGCTGTGGTTTGCGCTCCCCATCCTCGGTGCGGTAGGTGAGCAGCCAGTCCGGATCAATCTTGCCGTCTTCCTCGAAATGTTCCGGATCGGCGTCGACGACCGGCTCGAGGTCCGCCGGGGGCTGGTGGAACACGAGATGCGCGGCGTAGTAGGCGTAGTCTTGGTACCAAACGTCGCGGTCTTCCTTGCGCAGCGCCCAGCGCAACTCGCCGGTTTCCGGATGACGGTACTCGAAGAGTGTATCCGGATTGACAAGCTCGGGCTCGCCTTCCTCGGTGTACTGGATCAGCGGGTCGTCGAGCGGCAGCAGAATCCCGAAGGCGAAGTAGCCGACGATGCCGAGCCAGATCAGCCAGGCGAGGAAGGGGCCGATGTAGGCCTGCCAGCGGTACTTGTCGGACCAATGCTCCCACTCCTGCGGGCCGCGGACGATGCGGCGGGCGGTGTAGGAGGCAAGGGCGGGCAGGTCGCGGCGCTTGCGAATCTTGTGCGAGGCCCAGGACTCCTCCCAGTCCTTGACGTCCTGCTTGCCACCGAGCCAGGCGTCGACATCCTTGCGGGCCCAGTAGCACTCGGTCCAGCTGACGTCTCCCCCCTTCTTGCTGCGCGGCAACGGCCCCTTGGGCTCGATCGGCGCGGGAAACGCGCCGTCGTGCAACGCCTTGAGAAAGCGGGGACGCTCGGTTTCATCCGCGGCGATCTTCACGCCCTTGTGGTGCTCGATGACCTGCACGACCTCCGGCAGGCTCAAGCGATCCCCCTCGGGAAGCGGCAGCGAAAGTGCCTCTTGTGCCTCGGCCTCGGACGTGGTCTGCGGTTGTTCGTCGGCAGGTTTGTCGGACATCGGCGACTCCTGAACGGAACTGTGTGAGTAAAGATGACGGCACGGCGGGTGGAAAGGCCGGGAATGCTGCTACGCTACCCCATTGTGCGCGCGACGCAACCCCGCAGCACCTTACTTGGCGCACACCCCGAGAGCCTACGTCGACGAAGCACCGTCGTGTGCCGTCACGTCGTGCGACTCGTCCGGGCCGTGTTCGGGGGGTTTGTTGCCGTGGCCGTGTTCTTGCTCGTACGAAAGAAACACGTACACGACATACGCGGCCGCCAGCGCCGCAGCGAGGACAAGCATGAGTTGAAGCATCTGTGGAACAAGCCCCTTCCGCACCCGTTGCCAGTGGACAGCGCTGGCCATGGGTGCCATGCAAAGCCCCGTCGACGGTGGCGGATCACCTCGCCGAGGATGAAAACGACAAGGTAAGCCGCGAGGTAACACATTCGACGTACAAACACGCCGAGCCGACGGTAATTCGGTACGCGTCGCGTTATATCTCCGCCATGCGAGCTGTCAAGCAACGCGGGATTTGTGCCCCCACGCCCACGGGCGTCGGCCGTGGGTCGCACGCGATTCACGGGTCGGCACACGCGCGAAGCCCGTGGGCGATCCGGGGGGCCTGGGTGAAACGTGCTGCTCGACAGGACAGACGCGTAGGCAATGTGGTATGCACGCGTCGGCAGGGGCGTGGCGGTTGCCTGTTTGCGACGGCGGCGCGGATCTGCAGAAGTATGGCACGCAGCGAATGGACGACATGGCGAAATCCCGACGCAACTCGAACGACCAATCACACCCGAATTCGGCGCAAGCGAAAGTGGCAGCCCTCGGCGGGGTTCTCGAAAAGGCCGGCGAGGAGGCCCTGCGACTGGGCATGCCGCGGGCGAACACCGGGCACCTGCTGCTTGCTTCCCTGCACTTCGCCGACTCGTTGCTGCACGGCTTGCTTGCGGATCGCGGCGCCGATCCGGCGAAGCTCGCCACGCACGTGGAGCGGCTCGCCCGGTTGGACGAAGGGGCCGGCGAGGACGAGGCGATGAGCGCCGCGCTCGAGCAGTGTGCTGCGGAGGCGATGGCGCGCGTCTCCGAGGGGGCCTCTGCCCCGCCGCCGGCGTTGCTTGCCGACCTCGCGCTGTGGCACGCGCTCGGCGAAGCGACGACGGCCGCCGTCCGCGCTTTGGACAACGCGGGACACGCCCCGGAGGAGCTGCGAGCGCGCCTCGAAAAGGCGCTGGGACTCGACACCGGCGGCGGTACGCAAGACGCCGGCGAGGGCCGCGAAGCCTCCGCCGACAAACGCCGCGTCGCCCCGAGCGGGGCACGGTACCGCCTGACACCGGAGCAGTACGCGGCAATGGCGCTCGACGGCGACTACAAGACCGCGGCGCAAAAGAAGCCGTTCCGTGCCGAGGTGCGCGGCGGCGATCTGCACATCTTCTCCGGCTGGCGCTTTCAGAAAAAGGCGTATGACGGCGAAGGCAACTCGATCTTTTTCGACACCGAACGGCTGATTCGCGAGTCGGTCGAATTCGTACGCCGGCAAGGGGAGGTCGAACTCGGTAGCTGCGCCGAAAACCGCGTGCCCGAGCCCGATACCTTCGAAGCCTTTCTGCGCCAGTTCAGCATCAGCGGCAATCTCGCCTCCTACATTCCAGCCATCCTTGAAACTCTCGGAGCGATCCGGATCGAAAAGCGCCGCGGAGGTGTTCACTGGGCGGTACCCGGAGATCGCCAGGATGCCAACGGCGAGGGAACCGAGGTGCACGAGACGACACCGTGAGCGACGGGAAAGGCGCCCGGCACAAGGTGTGTCGCCCCCACCAGCTGTCGGGGGAGTGGCAAGCGTGTTGTGCTCGCGCGGGGGTGACAAAGGATGTACGGTATGCCCGCTTTGCTTGGGAGTCCTGTGGCGCGTGGCGGTTTGGACCCTGGTCTTGTGCCCCGGCCACAGGGTGAGTCTTCCGTTGCTGGCCTCGGGAAAAGGAACGCGTAGCGAACATGAGCATGGCCGGCCGGATGCTAAGGCGATTGGCACGGGCGCGATGGCGTCGCTTGCAACGGGCGGTGGCGGAGCCGCTTGCGGTACAGCGCCGCGTCTTGCGCAGCTTGTTGATTCCCGTAAGCCGAACCGTCTTCGGCAGAGATTACGGACTCGACCGACTCGAACCCAGCGATCTCGACGCCTTCCGCCGGACGATGCCGCTGACCACCTACGAGTCCGTCTACGAATACTGGCAGCGCGCCTATTACGGGGAGCCCGACGTTATCTGGCCCGGGCAGATCCGCTACTGGGGGATGACCAGCGGCACAACCTCCGCCGCCGGACACAACAAGTTCATCCCGATCACCCACCGCACGATCAAGTCGAACAAGGACGGCGGACTCGTCACCCTCGCCCCCTATTTCGTTCACTCAGACGACTCGTCGCTCTTCAACAGTGACTCAAAGGGGCTTTTCCTCGGCGGCTCGACCACCTTCGGCGAGATTCCCAACCGCCACAACCCACACGGGCTGCCGAACTACTACGGGGACAACACCGGCATCATGGCCCGCCACATCCCCCCGTGGGTGCGCCGCTTTTACGCCCCCGGCAAAGACATCGCCGCCATTGTCAACTGGGAAGAAAAACTCGAAGCGATCGCCGAGCGAACCCGCCACGAGGACATCCGCATGGTCAGCGGCGTGCCCAGTTGGATGGCGATCCTCTTCGACCGGATTCGTGAAAAGGAACACGGCAGACCGATCGGCGAAGTCTGGCCGAACCTGCGCTTGTTCATCCACGGCGGCATGAACTTCGCCCCCTACCGCGAGCTGTTCCACGAACTGATCGACCGCGAGATCCTCTACATCGACAGCTACACCGCGACGGAGTCCGGCGCGATCAGCGTGCAGGACTTGCCCGGTGGCCCGGACCACGAGGACACGGCGCAACTGGTCATTCCCGACCTCGAGACCTTTTACGAATTCGTCCCCGTCGAGGAGGCGGAGAAGGAATTCCCCGAGTCGCACACGCTCGACGAGATCGAGGCGGACGTCGAGTACGCGATCGTGATGACGACGAACCAGGGACTGCTACGCTACGTCGTCGGCGACACCGTGCGCTTCGTCGATACGTCACCGCCGCGCTTTTACCTGACGGGGCGGCTAAGCGCCTTCTTGAACTTCTTCGGCGAGCACGTCACGGTGCGCGAGATGGACCAGGCGCTCGGCTACGCCGCCAAGCGGGCGCACGTGGCGGTCAAGGAGTACACCGTCGGCGCCATACTGCCGAGTCCGAATCATCCGACGCCCCAGCACCGCTGGTACGTCGAATTTCAGAATAAGCCGCCGGCCGATATGGAGGCGTTCGCACGCGACATCGACAAGGACCTGCGCGAGCACTCGCTCAACCGCGACTACGACGCCCACCGCAAGGGAGACCACGGACTGTTGCCGCCGGTCGTGCAGCCGGTGCCGCCGGAGACGTTTTATGTGTGGATGAAGCGTCGCAAAAAGCTGGGCGCACAAAACAAAGTGCCGCGCGTGCTGACGCCGGAACTAGAGCCGAGCCTCTGCGAAACGCTACAGGAGTTGCAACGAGTGACTCCCCGCTCCTGACGCCCCCCGAGGACGCCCTGGGTTAACCACCTTCGTGCGTCGTCCGCCCTTGAAGTCCAGTGGCTGTGTGGGTGGCTCGGGGACGGACAATGCGGTGCCCACGCGTTTTGCGCTGGCAGTATGGGATCCAGCGCGCAGAACCGGACGTGCGAACACAACACCTCGGGGACCGCGGCCTCTCCTCATTAATTTGATCATCCCTGCGCGAACGAACGGAGCCCACCGACGGCAGCCGGTGGGCTAGGGAAATACCGAGAACGTATCTGCGCGGGCAGTTGCCCCCGTTTGATCGCCGTTTGGGTGTGTCCTCACACCCGCTAGCCTTCAACAGCAGGGCCCGGCCGGTTCCGGCCTCCGCGGGTGGGTGCGCTCGTCGTCTCCGTCGTTGTCGCCTTCCTCTACCTCGCCTTCCGGCTGTTGCTCGACGCTTGTGATGTGCAGCGCGACGCGCTCCTCGTGAAGGACGTAGTGGGCGAGCACTTTGAAGCGCGTGGGCTCCTCCTCTCCATCAACGCTGAAGGAGCCAAGCTCGTCGGCGTTGACCACGACGCGTTGGCGCTCGGACGACTCGCACGTGAAGAGCAGCTTGTGGCGCGGCGAGCTGTCGTCGTCGCCGTCTTCGTTCGCTGCTACGTCCACGTTCTGAAAGTGGCCGACCCATTCGAAGGTTTCCGGCTCGGTTGCGCTCAAGGAGGTCACTTCGACGTTGCGGGAGCCGAAGTCGCGCAAGCCGTCCACGTGGACGTACTGTCCCACGTTGGCGTGGGCGCGCTCCAGGGCCCTCTCATTGCGTGTGTTCACCACCAGCGGCACGCCTTGTCGCCCCTCGAGCACAAGGAGGAAGTTTGGGCTTGCGGGTCGACGGCGCTTGCTCGCCTCGTCTTTGCTCGCGTCGTACTCCATCAACATGCCAACGAACGAGACCCGTTCGAATTGCGGGAGACAGCCGGGACACGCGTTCGCGTTGTGCGTGGCGCCGGCAAAGAGCACCGCGGCAAGGGCGAGGGCTATGACGGGAGTGCTCAAAACAAATTGTGCGGTCGTCCTGGGGTGCATGGCAGGTGCCTTTCGTTGCTGCGAGGCGGGCGCGGGGCACCGCCTGTGACGGGTGTTGTCGGGGGTGCGCCGGCGCCACTTGCTCGGTCGCGTTCATATGGGTTCGACGGTCTGCCGCGAGAGCCATTTCAAAAAATGCCGAACGGGAACCATTGGGTATACGGATGTCGATGCCTGGCTTGACCGGGAATCCGAAAGGCGGGCCGGCGGTTTCCGAGGCGGTGTGGTTGTGGTGGCACCGCGTGCCCCACGCATCTGTGCTCTGGTGCTTTACCTGTCGTGCTACCGAGGAGTAAGCCGTGCCGTTCGACGTCAAAACGCTGCCTCATCAGGACGTGCTCGTCGTGCACGCCCACGGGCGGATCAGCAAAGAGGACTACAAGAACTTCGAGCCGCAACTCGACGAGAAGGTGCGCGAGCACGGCCACGGTCGGCTAATGATGATCTTCGAGTCCGACTTCGAGGGCTGGGATCCCAGCGGTATGCTCGAGGACCGCAAGGAAGCGCTCAAGCACCTCACCGACATGCGGCGCGTCGCGGTCCTCGGGGAGCACGGCTGGGAAAAGTTCCTGACCGCGCTCTCCAAGCCGTTTCACACCGCCGAGGTGAAGTACTTCGACAAGTCCCAGCACGACGAGGCCATTCGTTGGCTCGCCGAGGCCGCCCCGCCGGGGACGCACGAAACGGCCGGCGGCCGGCAGATCCCCGAGTAAGTCGCGTTCGTCGCGTTGCCGCCGTTGCTCGCCACCAACGTGCGTGGGGCACGAGCGCACGTGCGCACCCCCCGTCGTGTCCAACGCGCAAGGCGAGCCCGCCTCCGTGTCGCGCACCACCCCGCGGCCGGAGGCAATTTTTTTCAACCAGAGAAAATCAATCCGCGAAGCCAAACCGCGTGGCGAAAGGGATTCTGCCACGCCCACAG
>SKZP01000145.1 GCA_007127275.1 Planctomycetota bacterium | reverse complement strand
TCAATCTTCGAGCGGAGGCGGTTTACGAAATTGTCGACCGTGCGGTCCACGCCCGTGTAGTCAAAGCCCCAAACACGGTTGAGGATCTGGTCGCGGCTCAAGACCTTGCCGTCGTTCTGCAGGAAATAACGCAGCAGTTGGAATTCTTTCTGGCTCAATTCGATCGCTTCGCCGCTCGAGCGGTCGGTCAACGTCTGCCCCTCAATGTTGAGCTCGAAGGGACCGAACTGATAGCTCTCCTGCTGCGACTCATACGCCCGCTTGCGGCGCAGCATCGCACCGACGCGCGCAATCAACTCCCCAAGGCTGAACGGCTTGGTGATGTAGTCGTCGGCGCCGAGCTCGAGCCCCATGATTTTGTCAATCTCCTGATTCTTCGCGGTAAGCATCAGGATCGGCGTGGTGACGTCGTGCTTGCGGATGGCCTTGCACAGCTCGAAGCCGGAAAGCTTCGGCAGCATCACGTCGAGGACAATCAAGTCGGGCCGCGAGTCGAACGCAAGTTGGTACCCGGTTTCCCCATCACCGGCGGAAAAGACCCGGTAGCCTTCACGCTTCAGGTTCATTTCGAGCCCAAGCATGATGTGGTGGTCGTCTTCGACAACGAGGATCGACTCCATGTGGCGGTAAGGGGTTGGGAGGATGCGTCAAGTTGCGAATCTCGGCGCCGCAGGCAAACGGCGAACTCCACGCATCATACCACAATGAAGTGGAAACCACGCAAGATCGGTTCCCACCACGGGATCCGCCGACATTAACCAAACCCCTTGGCCATTCGGATTCGAAACTTCACAAAGCCCACGGGCTGCGGCTGCGGCCCGTGGGTCGAACTGTGATTCGCGTGCGCTCCACGGGCGAAGCGCGCGAGGCCCGTGGGCTTGGTGGAGGGGAAACATCTTGCGTTGTAGACCTAGCCGCGAGGCAGCGACGAGGGCTCAACGTCGCCTCGTGGCCAAACGTTCTGATTGTGGGCCAAACGTCCGTACATATGCGCGTTCGCGCCTAGGATTGTATGTCTCACTCGCAGATTCGAAGGAGTGGCCGACGTGGGAGAGTCGAAACGGTACTGGTCGGAAACCGCTACCTTGAGCGCGCCCTGGTGGGTCGTCCTCGCGGAGCAAGAATTCAAACTTCAAGGCGCCATCTTTCGGCCGGACAAGGCAACGCGCATCCTCGAGTGCGTGCGAGATGAGCGCACGGTCGCGCCGGAACAGGTGGTTGCGCACCGTGAGCCGGTGAGCATGCAGGATCTGCGGCGCGTACACACCGCAAGCTACCTTGCCCGTCTGGGTCGCTACGCGGAGACCGTGCCGGCGTATGCGGTCGCGGAGCTGGAGATTCCGCTGAGCGTGGCCAACTTGCGTGCGGCGGAGCTTGCCTGTGGCGGCACGCTGCGCGCCGCGGCGTTGGCCATAACCGGCGGCCGTGGCGCCGTCCACCTCGGCGGCGGCTTCCATCACGCGTTTCCCGGTCATGGCGAAGGCTTCTGCCTGCTCCACGACGTCGCCGTGGCGCTGCGTGCGCTTCTCGAGGCCGGAGGCCGTCGCACGGCCGAGCGCAACAACAGGAATGACGACACCGGTTCGTCTACGACCGAACGCCTGCCCCAAGTAAGCCGCGCGCTCGTCGTCGACCTCGACGCGCACCAAGGCAACGGCACGGCACGCATCTTCCGCGACGAGCCGCGCGTTTACACGCTGTCGTTGCACAACGCGGAGATCTACCCGCATCCGAAGGAGCCGAGCGACTTCGACGTGCCACTGCCGGCGGGCACCGGCGACGCCGGCTACCAGGCCGCACTCGAGCAGGCCCTACCGCGCGCCTTGGCCGAGTCACGCCTCACCGCCGAGGGGGGCGCCGCCACGGAGGCCACGCAAGCGCGTCCACTGGTGGTGTTGCTTGCCGGGGTGGATCCCTACTACGACGACCGCCTGGGCGGCCTCGCCCTGACCCGCGAGGGGCTGCGCACCCGCACGGCGACGGTGTTACGTGCCGCCGCGCAGCACATGCTACCCGTGCTCGTCGTCCTGGCTGGCGGCTACGCTCGGAATGCGGAGACGCAGTATCAGTTGCACGCGGACACGCTTCGGGAAGCGGCCGCGCACTGGTCGTGATCCGGCTCGCCACATTCGTGTTGTGTGATGGCTGCATCTCCGGGTCGAGCGACTGCGGCCGACTGTGCTTCGTTGTCGTCGGTTGTGCTGCTCGTCGTGACTCGTCACGCCTGCGCGGTGACGCTCAACGTTCGGAAGGTGTTTCCTGTCAGCTCCTTAGGTGCGCAATTCCGCGCCGTTGGCTTGTCGAACCTGTTGGAGAAGTGTGTCGAGTTGCTGGTTCACCTCGTCGCTGGTGAGCGAGCGCTCGGGGGACTGGAAGAACATCTCGAGGGTGTATTGCTTCTTGCCTTTCGGGATTTGTTTACCGCGGTACTCGTCGAGGTAGGTGAGCGTTCGCAGCCAAGCGCCGCCGTGGTCGCGGATGGTTCGAGAAAGCTCTTGCCAGGTTACCGCTTCGGGGATGATGAGAGCGAGTTCGCGAGTGATACCGGGGTAGCGTGGCAAGTCGCGGTAGGTGCGGTGAAGTTCGGCCGCCTCGGCCAGGCGGTCGAGGTGTAGCTCGGCGAGCGCGCACGGCGTCTGCAGGTCGAAGCTGTTGCGCACCTCTTCGCTTGCTTCGCCAATCACGGCGAGCCGCTGCGTACCGCCATCGACCTCAAGCAGCGCTTGCGCGGCAAGCCCCGGCGCGAAGTGCGCGAACTCGACCGGCTCGTAGCGCACCGCTACCTGCAACGCCTCGCACAGCGAGTCCACGACCCCTTTCGCGTCGCGCCACGCCTCCGCGCCGTCGGTGGTCAGCGCAAGCACCGTGGTCTCCTGTGCGGGGCTCGTCGGCTTGCTCCCCGCTGCATGCTGCGCGAAGACGCGGCCAAGCTCGAAGAGACGCACGCCGCTGAGTTGGCCGTGGTTCTGGTTGAAACGGCGCAGCCCCAACAGACTCGCGAGCATGCTCGGGCGCAAGAGCCCCTGGCCGGTGACCACCGGGTTGACGACGCTGACGTGGCCGCCCGCTTTCCAGGGGCTGTGGCGGTACACGTCGGTCACCGGCACGAAGCTGTCGCTGATGGTTTCGTGGTAGCCGGCGGCGACAAGCCGCTCGCGCACGAGGTCGAAGACGCGTTCGCGCTTGCGGCGGCCGGTCGCCGTGGCGCGCATGCCGGTGTCCGTCGGCACTTCGCCGTAGCCGACGAGACGGCCGACTTCCTCGACGAGATCAATCTCGCGGGTCAGGTCGCGCCGGTATGTAGGCACGGTGACCTCGACCGGCTTCTGCGGCTCCTTCTTGGCCAGTTTCACCGCATCCTTCGGTAGCTCGAGTCCGAGGCGGGTCAGGTACTCGACGGCACGCTCCGGCTCCACGTCAATGCCGAGGGTGCGCTTGAGTGCGGCGTGGCGAAACGGCACCGTCCACGGCTCGGCCGTGACGTCGCCAGCCTGGATCACCCCTTCGTAGACCTCGCCCCCACAGATCTCGGCAATCAGCCGTGCCGCACGGCGTGAGGCGGCGACGACGCCGGCGGGGTCGACACCGCGGCTGAAGCGGTACGACGAGTCGCTGTGCAGGTTGAGCATGCGCGAGGTGGCGCGGTTGTTCAGAGGCTCGAAGTAGGCCGACTCGAGCAACACGTCCGTCGTCACCTCGGTGATCTCGCTGTCCAGCCCACCCATCACACCGCCGAGGCACTGCGGCCGCTGCGCATCCGCAATCACGCAAATATCCGGATCCCACACATACTCGCCACCGCCTTCGGGAGAGGTGCCGTTGCGCTTTTCAGGCGGCACGAATTCGTAGCGCGAGCCGTCAATGGCGACGAAGCTCTCCCCTGGCTGCGCCCGCCGTACGACAATGCGCCGCTCGGCCATCTTCGCAGCGTCGAAGGCGTGCAGCGGCTGCGCCATCTCTAGCATCACGAAGTTGGTAATGTCGACGACATTGTTCACCGGGCGAATGTTCTTCACCTCGGCAAGCGCCTCGAACAAGTCCAGCAACCACTGCGGCGACGGGCCAACCTGTACGCCACGAATCACCTGCAACGTATACACGGGGCAAAGATCCGGGCACTCCAGTGTCACGCCACTAACATCCGCGGCCGGCGTGGAGAGCGTCTCGTAGTCGAGCGCCGGCGGCTCGAACGCTTCGCCGGTCAGCGCGGAGAGTTCGCGGGCCAGGCCGAGAACCCCGTAGCAGTCGGTGCGGTTGCTGGTGATCTCGAGCTTCAAGGCGGTGTCGCCGGTGCGCGAATGCGCGGCCGACTCCTCGACCTCCGTGCCGGACATGGTGAGCAGCTCGGCAATGCGTTCGGGGTCGAGCTTGGTGGGACAATACCGCTTGAGCCACTGGACGGTGGTTTCCATGAATTCGGCCTTTGCGCGTCAGCAACAGCGACAGCTCCAACCAACAAACACGCGTCCCGCAGCACGACTCAAGCCCCGCCGGAAACGCCCCGGCCGCGCATTGTAGAACCCACGCCGGGAATGCCAATGCCGTCGCACCGGATGGCACGGGCCACCACCTTGGCGCCACCCGTGCCACAACGTGCCACCACGGAGAAAACGAGAGGTGCTTCGGGGTGGCGGCACACATGTCATCCTCGGTTTCCACAAGATTGGCGCGCCACCACCCTTTAGCTCCGGTAGAACGCCCCTTTTTGGCCACTCGCATGGGAGTGGGGAAAATTCTGGGGAGAATTACGCCGTGATGTGGAATGTTTGTGTAGGACGGGATCTCGCAAGGCTCACGGAAATCCGTTGGTTGAAACATAAATAACCCCCCAGAAGGGGTTTATACACTCTTTGGCAACTTCGCCCCAACCCCATTCATTAGAACATGGAAACTTTTTTGGGGCGTACCAAAGGTTTCGGCGAATGCACATATATGTCCAACGGTGCCCAGGGAAGGGACGGCGTAGTTTTTATTGCTTCGACATGTCGGCCTGTTGAGCCAGTTTTGGTTATATTTTGGAAACGTTGCACTCAGGGTACCAAGCCAACCTCGCTTGACCCGCCCAGATGAACGAGTATCATCAGGGTGTGGCACGAAGTGGTGCAAAAGGGCATGATGTGGCACGCATCACTTGGGGCACCACCCTCCGCTCCACTCTCTCCTGCCTACTCTCCACCTCGCCGAGGCTTTTGCAAGAGGTCGTTCGCTGGTGTCGCGCCGTTTGCCATTTTCGGGTCGCTACACCGTGCAGTTGGACGCGAAGCGCCGCGCCATCCTGCCGGCGGCATTGCGTAAGCTCGCCGAAAAGGAGTTGGAGGAAAAGGGAGATCCGCCGGGGGAGTTCTATCTGACCTACTACGGGCCCGGGAGGTTGCACCTTTACACCTCGGTAGGCTTTCAGCGACAGCTCAAGCGCATGCGACGCAACGTCAACCGTTTCGAAAACGACGAGGACTACATGGAGGCAAAGGATGTTTACGACGCGTTTCTCCATAACTCGGTCAACCTCAAAATTGGTGAACAAGGGCGCCTGCTCATTCCGCCGGAGTTGTTTGATCAATCCGGCTTTAATGAGGGGGAGTCCGTCTACTTTGTCGGCTCCGACGAAGTGATCGAGATCTGGAAGCCGAGCCGCTACGACGAGCACTTCGAACGGATGCGCTCGGATTACAAGCGCACCGAGACGGTCATGCGCAATCTGACCCGGCGCCTCGAGGAGGAGGACGACGAAGACGACTAGTGGCGAGTGTCGTTGGTTGCCGGCCGCCGCCACGAACTTTGCCCCGCATCACGCCCATTTGCCCTTTCCTTCCCTTCTTTCATTCCCGCGGGACTCATCACCCACCTACCGGCTTAGCCGCGCAACCTTTTGCAATTCCTACCAGCTCCGCAGTCGAGCCGCCGCGCCGGACTCGCTGCATACGTTGCGCACGTTCAAGGAGAGCGAAACCGATGACCATGATGGCGAGCAATCCGCTTCAGCAAGTCCGTGAAGTCATGCTACGTGGCACAAGCCTCACGTCCGAGGAGCACCGCCGGGACGTGCTCTCGCAGGCGGAGCTGTTCAAGGCGGCCCTCGCACAGCTTGACGCGGTACGCGAACAAGCCGTGCTCGAAGGCCGCGGCCTCGCGCTGCGGCGCCTCTCGGAGATGAAGGCGGAGCTAGCCAAGCCGCTTCGCTGGATTGCCGAAGCGGAAGGTGCGCCACCGCCACCCCTGCCCTCCGGCTACTGCGACGCGTAACGGCATGTGTGCCTCGCCGTGGAGACCTTACGCGGCGAGCAACGTATCCGGGACGTGTGGCGCAACCGCGTTTGACGTGTGATTCGAGATTGCGTACCGCTAGCGCTCGACCTGGGTGAACAGGGTGATGTAGTCGGCGCGGTAACGGGGATTGCCTTCGTCGTCCTGACGCATCCAGACGTAGTTGCCCACGGCAATGTCCTTCAGCCCGTTGCCATTGTAGTCCGCCACCGCAAGCGCAGGATGCATGCACATGTGTCGTTCAATGGTGTGCGTACGCCAGCCGCGCTCGGTCTGCTCAATCCAGACCACCGATGCCAAGTCCTTCGCTTCCCAGTTTTCCGGCGGCCGTTGCGGAATCCAGGACACGGCGACAATGTCCTTTCGCCCGTTGTTGTTCATGTCCGCGGCCACGGCACGCATGCAGCCGGGCACGTCGGCAATGCGCTCATACGGCGCAAAGCGCTCGGCCCCCTCGCCGCGACCCTCGTTCTTCAGCCAGCCCACGCCGTGATACGGCTTCACAATATTGTCGTCCAGCGAGTCGCCGTTGCTGACCAGAATGTCCGTACGCCCGTTTCCGTTGAGGTCGACGAGTTCAAGGCCGGTAAGCGCCCACACCGGATGCGGCGCCTCGTAGAGCACAATGGGCTCGAACTCGAACTGCCCCTTGTTGCGGAACCAGACCACCTGTTGATGCTCCTGCGCAACGAGCGCCAGAATGTCCTTGCGGCCATTGCCTTCGACATCATACGGCACGGCGTGAATCCAGCCGTCGCGACTGTCCAGCTGATGCCGTTCGTAGCTCGGCTGAAACGGATCCTCCGAGGTGTTCTCGAGCAGGACCAACTCCCCGGGGCCGCGCCAGCCGAAAGCGCAGACGACGAGGTCCAGCCGGCCGTTGCCGTTGAAATCCGCCGCACGCGCATCCGTGGCTCGCGCGAGGTTGTCCTCGAGCAGTTGCGGCTCCCAGTGATTCTCCCGCGTTTGAAAAAGCCCGAAGACGGCCCCGTCCTGGTGGTTGCGCGGAATCATGTTGCCCACGCTGGCAACCAAAAAATCGGTGCGGCCGTTTCCGGTAAGGTCGGTAGCATTGATCCGCGAGGGGTAATTCATATCCGTCATAAACCCCCGGTGGATCTCGCGGTGCTCCTGGTGCGAGGCCCACGGAGACTGCAGGAAGATGGTTTGCGTGCGGAAGTCGCAGATCAACAAATCCTTCCGGTCCGGGCGGTGCAACGGCTCAAAGGAGACGAACGAAACCGCCGGCAGACGGTTGCGCTGCAGCTTCGGCTCCTGCGGCGTGAACTGCTCCACCTCGAAGTGCAGCCCTCCGGTGCTGCGCGGCGCGCGTCGCGGCGGATCCATTTGCTCCGGGGCATGCGCGGCGTAGTAGCGTTGTGACAAGTCGACATCCTCGGCACTCATCCGCTCCACCCCCTCGGGTAGCGGCATGGAGACCATGGTCGGGATCACCCGCTCCCAACGGTGCCGAGGCAGCCCGGCCGGGTCCGGAAACATGTGGCAAGCGCTGCAAACCTCTTTGACGCGCGCCACTTCCGTCGAATCCAGCAATTCCGGCTCTCCGTTGCCGGTTTTCCCGTTGCCCGAGGCGTTGCCTTCCCCTGACCTGCGACCGGGGGTTTCGTTGCCACAGCCGGCGCCGAGAGATACCGAGGCGACAAGGAAAAACGTCACGACGACTAAGCTTCTGCGCTCCATCCTCTTCTCCTCCCGTGTACCCGTTTGTGCCGCGGCAAACGGCGTGCGAACGAGCCCGCCCGTGTGTCGCCCCGTTGCGAGTGAAGGGGAATCCGTTTTCGGCTTTGTAAGGGGAAACGAGTGAGTCACCGGCGCTCACGGCCAAACGAGGCTCTGCCTTCTCTTCAGGCCAAGAATGGAATGGCCCTTCGCCGCCCGCTCCCGTTCAACGATACCTCACGCTGAGCAAACCGTGCAACAAAACCAGCCTTCCCCGTGCATCCCGCAAACGGAGAAACCTTGAGAACAAGCCCACGGGCTGCGGGCTGCGGCCCGTGGGTTCGTGCACCTTCGGCACTTGACCCACGGGCCGCAGCCCGTGGGCTTGCAAGACCAACGCTTCCCCAATTGCGGGATGCTCGGAGCCGTACCCCTCCCAGGCGACGCGGCCCTCCGGCAACTCGTTCACGACGTCCGCCGGCACAAAGCCCTTGCCGCAACCTCGCAGCGGAAGCGCCGGCGCACATACCCTCGCGTGCCGAAGTCGCCGGTGAGCCCGCGTCTCGACGCCACAGTCGCCCCCCGTATCAACGGACGCACCCGGAAATGCACGACAGTCCACGCATCTCTTGCCCAACACGGCGCCGCTCCGTAGGATAGCGTTAGATTTTGGATTCTCGGTGGCCTGATGCTGCCGCGGGCTCTACTGCCAGCGGTAGTTTTTCCACCGAGCCATTCCGGGATGCAGCTGGGCGAGCGTGGCAATTGATTCGGGAACTCTCCCAACGCCTCGCTTGCCAGGTCTCCGTTCAATTGTGTGTGGCTTGTGCCGCCCGACGGGGCCATTCTTGCTGCCTTCTCGCGCCCCGCGCCTTCAGCACCGACGTGCGTCATGGGGAAACACTCACGCTTCGGGGACTGCGCTGTGCAAGCCGGCTACGTCACGGCCGTGCAGGTCGAGGACGCGGTGGCCGAGCAAGAACGGCGGGCGCGTCGCTTCGAGTTGCCGCTGTTGGGGGAGGTGCTCGTCGAGCAGGGACTCCTTTCGCCGGCGCAGGTGCTCGAGTTGTTGCACCGTCAAGGGGTGCGCCTCTACCGCCACCCGCATGCGCAGCGACAGTTCAACGTGGTGCGAGCGCGGCGCGACGAATTGTACGCCTGCCCCCTCGACGGCGTGCGCTTGGTCCCCGTCTCGCAGGCTGAACTGACCCGGCTCGACATTGTCGGCACCATCCATCCCGGCGGTGAGATTGTATGGATGCAGTCGCCGGAGTCGATCCATCAGGCGGGTGCTCCGCCGACACGGTTGCCGCTGAGCAACCCGCCCCAGGCGGCGCAGGCCTCGTCGTCGCTGCCGTTGCCGCCGACACCCGCGGTGCAACTGACGCCGCGGCATCCCGGCCAAGGGGAAGCCTCACCCGTACCGCCGCCGGCGCCACGCTCGTCCTCGCCGACACGTCCCGTCGCAAGCGCGGAGCCGACGCCGGAGAAGCAAGTGGCACCGCCGGGCTCGCTGCGCACCACGCAGCGTGAAGATCGCCGTCCAACGGAGCGCACCGCGCGTCCGCCCGAACGGCCAACGAGCCGCGAGACCACGCCCCGCGAGGCCCCTTCAAGCTCGCCCCCCACGTCGACAACATCCGCCTCCCCTTCCACGCCCGCAGCCAAGCCACCGGCTCGTTCCGCGTCACCGGCCCGGCCGCATGACGACGGCACGGTCACATATCTGCCCGGTCGGGCGAAAAAGGCAGCGGCCACCGGCCGACACGCAACTCCCGCGACGCCGGCGGCCGAGCCGTCCACACGCCGCGAGTCGCAGCGAGACACCCCGTCCACGGCGCCGAC
>SKZP01000517.1 GCA_007127275.1 Planctomycetota bacterium | reverse complement strand
TTATCGCATCACCTGACCGCGACTAGGTTCCGAATCTTGATTCCGTCCACAAGTTCGGAGGTAACCTTCGAGGCGTTGGATTCGAACGCCAATCGAATCGCAAGCGTGACGATCGACGGACATGCAACGAACGCGTTGCTCGGCTTCGATCACGAATAACGCTTGGGCGACGTATGCGGAGGTGGAATTCACTTTGGCGCCGTCACGGCAATCAAGAAGGCGGCGTGCCGCAGAGTGTACCGTGTTGAGACATCATGGTTTGTACAGCATTCGGCGCAATTGGTTGATGGGCATCATCGACACCGACTTCGGCCGCGTCTTCGCCAAGGCGCAGCGAGCCGCCGGCATGGCGATCAACACGGGCCGGTGCCCGGGATACGAGGTTGCCCTTGCTCTGCCGGGGCTGCGAACGCATAGTACGAGAACATGAGCCGGGGCTCGTTCGTCCGGTTGTCCACGCGCGTGCGCTGCGCGGCGTCGGGCCGCAATCAGATCCGGTGCGTTGGAGCGGTCGGGAGATTGCTTCCGAGTATGTGCTTCTTTGCTCGACGGTGCTGGTTGTTGTCGTCTCCGTAGCTCGACATGGCGACTGAGCTCGCCTGCGCCGCCCACTTTCTCCGCCTTGCACCTTTGCTCGTGACGCTCGACGTCGAAAGCGAATGTCCTGGCAGTCGTTACGTCGTCCCCCACGGTCTCTTGGGGAGCCAATCTCGGAGGGCAAGATGAACGGTTTTCTGATCCGTGTGACTCGCTTGCGTTTCCTTTCCGTCACCGTGTGCCTACTTTGTGTGACTGCAACGGTTGCGCTGACCGCTTGCGGCACCGACATGACGAATGCTCGGGAGGTGTACAACGAGTTGCGATCCAGGTACGGAAGCAACGATTACGAAGGCATGCTTGACTTGTTGCACCGCAGCTCGCGCCAGCAGCTGGAGAATGTGCATGAGCAGGGCGCCGAGGAGGCGTTGCGGAGTCAACTCCCCCCGCGCTCGGACCTCGAGAGGATGGTGAATGACGTGCTCGAGGAGAATCCGGAGGCGGAGGAGAGTCTCGAGGGCGGACAACGTCGCGAGCTGTTTTACCGCATCCTCGCCGCCCGTGAGACGGTGCGGCGCAAGCGGTCCGGGGATTTGTCGCCGGTGGAGTCGGAGCTGAACAGGCTCGACTTGCGCTACGCGCTAGCCCTTACCATTCCCGGAGACGAACTCGGTCGCCGCATGGACCCGCAACGCGACAGCATTGAGTTCAACCTTGGGGGCGCTGGTACCATCACCTTTCCCATTCAGCGAGACACGCAAAATCGCGTGCAATTCGTATGGCCGCGCGCCTCGCGATAAGTGTGCATTCGCGGGGTGTGGCCGGTGAGGCGGTCCAGGCGGCCGGCAGCGGGGCAACGCACGGCGCCTCCCGAGAAACTCGGTGACGATCCGCTGCCGCTTGTGCTACATCGGACGGCGCTGCCGTGCGAGGGCGCAACGGCGCCTCTGCTACGTGTCGCCCAGCACGTCGTCATCTGCCGCTACCCGTCACCACATCCGTCACGCAATGGAGGTCAAGCCATGAGCGAGCCACTGCCGCAGGTCGAGATTGTCACCAACTTCGGGCGCATGGTCTTCGAACTGTTCGAGGACGACGTACCGAACACCGTCGCCAACATCGTTTCCCTCGCCGACTCGGGGTTCTACGACGGCACGCTCTCGCACCGGCTGATACCGGGTTTCATGGTGCAACTGGGCGACCCCAACACGAAGTCGCCCGAGCTCGCCGAGCGCTGGGGCACCGGCGGCCCCGGCTACAGCATTGCCTGCGAGTATCAAGGTGCCGGCAATCAGCGCAACCTCCCGGGGACGCTGAGCATGGCGCACGCAGGGCCGAACACAGGCGGTTCGCAGTTCTTCATCAACGACAACGACAACAAGCCGCTCGACAACAAGCACACTGTATTCGGCCACTTAGTTGAAGGAGACGAGGTGCGCCAGCAGATCATGAAGGTGCCCACCGCACCGGGAGACCGGCCGACGCAAGAGGTATGCATTGAGCGCATCCGCACCGTCCGCAAGCGCAGCCACGACTACACGCCACAAAAGGTGTAACGCAGAGCGCGTCACGGAGGCTGTGGACGAACAAGTAGATCTTCGACCAATCACGAGTTCGAAGGGCGGGCGCGGAGGCCGCCCTGCGCGAACTTTGGGCGGGCGCGGAGGCCCGCCCTACGAGTACGTGGTTGCTCGCTCTTCTTTCGAGTTCATCCACCGCCTCCAAGCCGCAGTCGCCATGCCGTGACGCCCACAGATGGGGAGTCGGCACACACGCCCAGAGGCACGGTCTTTGGGCGTGGGTAGGATGTGGATTCCCCGTGACGAAGGTTTCACGTGTGCGGTACCGGCTCTTTCGTCATTCGGCGTTGCGCGGTATAAGTGACGGCGAGGGGACTGTGTGGGTGAATTCGGAGAAGGCCGGCGAGCGCGTCCGAGCGTCGCCGCTGACGGTTCGCTTCTCGGTGGA
>SKZP01000698.1 GCA_007127275.1 Planctomycetota bacterium | reverse complement strand
GCGTTTCGCGTCGCCGCCAACGAGACCTTGCGCAACATCGCCGCGTGGAAGCCGACGACGCGCGAAGAACTCGGCAACATGAAACGCATTGGCCCACGAACGCTTGACGCATACGGCGACGACCTTTTGCGGATTGTTCGCGAACACACGCAACCGCAAGCGGAGAACGAGCAAGGGGAGGAACACGCGCAACAGCAACAGCAGGAGCAGGAGCAGGAGCACGGTCAAGTGCAAGCGACGCGGACGGACGAGGCGCAAGAAGTCCCACCGCCGCGCGCCGTGGACGAGGATGTCGCCGCGGAGCAGCCGGAGCGAATATTGCCGAGCGCAAAGCCGCCGCCCGAGGAGGATGCAACAACGGTGGCGCCGCAGGAACCGGAGTCGTTCGACGAGCAAGCCCAAGGGCGACTCGAGGCTTTGAAACGGTGGCGCCAAGAAGAGGCGCGCCGTTACGACAAGGCACCGCACGACATTGCGTGGGACGAGGTGCTCGCAAACATTGCGCGCGCGAATCCGCTTACGTTGGGCTCGCTCGAAGTCGTCGAGGGCGTCACCCCCCGCTGGCTGAGCCGCCACGGCCGCGACGTGCTGACGTGTCTACGGGTGCACCGTGCCACCGCAACTGCCGGTCGCGGCCCCCGTCGTCCCACTCTTTTCGGCGACGACGTCTGAAGGCGTTCCTTGGGAGCTGTCAGAAAATTGCTTGCGAATTTGAGCTACTGCGCTCGACTGCACGGCCGCACGAAGTTTGAGATAGGATCTAGCGTGACTCGGTTGCGGAAGCCAAACGCGCGAGGACTCGCTCCCAAAAGAGTTCCGCCCCCTCGGTGAGTTGGAACTCGACTTTGAGGTAGCGCCACATGGGGTCGTTGGCGGGGGGGGCGTGCGCGGCGAGGCGCACCGCATCCTTGTGGGTCGTGACCACGTAGGTGGCGCCGGCGGCGGCGGCCTTTGCGTGGATTGCCTGCACGTCGCCGGCACGAAACGGATGATGATCCGGCCAGATTGCCTCGCCGACGAGGTGCGCCCCGAGGTTCGCAAGTGTCGCTCGAAACGCTTCAGGGTTGCCAATTCCGGCGAGCATGAAGACGCGCTTGTCGCGCACCTCGTAGGGCTCGCGGGCGGCAGCCGAAGTGTACGACGCGGCATGCGGCCACACCGCCTCAAGTGACACCGGCGCATGTACCGCGTGAGCCACCGGCGCTTCGTCGCGCGCGCACCGTCGCACCCGAGTCCGCAACGCGGCGAGCCGTTCCGGTGCGACGAGGTCGCTTCGCGTCAAGAGAACCGCGTCCGCCCGCTTTAACGCCGAGGGCGGCTCCCGCAGCAATCCGCGCGGCAACAGCTCCCAGAAGCCGAAAGGACGTGTCGCATCAATCAGCACAATCTCGACATTGCGAGCGAGACGCCGGTGCGAAAAGCCGTCGTCGAGGAGGAAGCAGCCGAGGCTCGGCTCCTCGGCCAGCAATGCGCGGGCGGCGGCGACGCGGTTCTTGTTGCCGACGTGGCGTAGCTGCGGGGCAAGCTCGGCAAGCAGGCGCGCCTCGTCGTTGGACGCCGAGTCCTCCGTCTTGTCGGGCAGCGGCCGGTAGCCCCGCGAAAGCAAGGCCAACGTTGCTCCGCGCGGTGCGAGAACAGACTCTTCAAGTGCTCGGGCGAGCAGCAGAACTGCCGGGGTTTTCCCCGTGCCACCGGCCGAGAGATTGCCGAGCGAGACAACGGGCACGGGCAGCCGGTGCGTGCGCTTGAGCCGCAGCGCGTACAGCGAGTCCCGTACAAACAGCGCCGCGCGGTACAGCAGGCAGCCCGGCCAGGAAAGCATGTTGCGCCACGCCCACGCGAGCGGACTTCGGCTCTCCCCGCTGAGAATTCGCGGCAGCGCGGCGGCAAGCGGCGGCCGCGAGGAGGTGGTGCTCATACCCTGTTTGCGGGTCGGTTGTGAAGTTGGTCGGGTCCCGTTCGTATGCGGCACATTCAATCAGGCGCCGGTATGTCCCGAAAGCGGGGGGCGCGAATCACTCGCAACGCTCGACGTCGACGAGCAAATCAATCTGGCGCAGGATTCCGGCGACGCGCTCGCAGTCCTCCAATTCGCCGGTGTAGGCGACGGCGCGGCCCTCGGTGTGCACGGTCCGGGCAATATGCTCTGCCACTTCGAGCGAGCAGCCAATTGCCTTTTGCAGTTGCCACTCGACCTCGTCGAAGGTGTGTACGTCGTCGTTGTAAAGGATCACGTTCCAAGGCAGCGCCGGCTTGGGAGTCGTTGGCGCCTCGAGCAAGCCGACGCCGGCCTCTTCACTCTCCTCGCCGCCGGGCAGGCCCTCGTATTCCGTGGCTCTTACCGGCAACTTCGGCTCCTGCTCTCGCATCCTGAACGCCCCTTTCCGAGCCGAAACGACCGACGGCGCACGCACTCGTATGGACGCGGGTGCGTGCGCCGTTCTCATGAGCCCCTCGTTGAAGCTCCGAAATTTGAGACCTCCGCAACCGGCCGTGTGGCATGACACG
>SKZP01000520.1 GCA_007127275.1 Planctomycetota bacterium | reverse complement strand
GCCACTCGGGCAAGAGCTCGGGCAGCGGCTCCTCCGTCTCGCTGCGCGGGACCAGCTCCTCCTCGTCGAGCAGCACGAGGTGAGGCCCGTGCGCGTCCAGTGCGACGGCCACCGCCGCGTCCAGATCCGCATTGTGCGCGGCAAGCGGCGCCGCTTCCATGTAGCCGACCAGCGCGTTGGTCAGTCGTTGCGGCTCGGGTCGTTCGCTGGGCATGCCGTCCTCGCCGGCGTGTATGGGCCTTGTCAGCGGGAGCGCATACACGTTGAGCACACCCTGCGTACCGGAGACGAACATTAGCCGGCTGCGCGCGGAATCCCAGCGCAGGTCACGGATCTCGGCCGTCTGCTGGTGCAGCACCTGAAACTCGCGCCCTTGATGCTCGTCGGCCTCCTCGCGCGGTACGCCGAACAGCAGGATGCGTGCGACGTCTTCGTACTCGTGCACCACGGCGACACGTCCGTCCCCCAACGGCGTCGGACTGTGCAGGATCCCCGCGAGCGTGGCCACCTCCTTGTGCGTCGCAGCCGCACTCGGCACCACGTAAGGCTGCGGCGGCAACTGCTCGCGCAGCCGCTCGGCCGAGGCCACCAGGCGCCGCGGCAGAAGCGGCAAATCATCCAGCATCATCAGCCGCGCCTGCGCCTCGCCTCGGTCCGTCACCGGCACGACCGTCCACAACCGTCCCGGCATCCCCGTCTCCGGCGAGGACTCGGTAAAGCGGCCACGCGCAATGCGCGTCATCTCCGTGCCGTCGGTGCGGATGCGGTACAGGGCCGTTCGTCGTTGGTGCGTCCCCTCGGGTTCGAGGCGCGTGAACAACAGCCACTCGGGCGCCCCCGGCATGCGCCAGATGCGCGAGGTCGGCGAAAGCCGCACCGGCAGCCGTTCGAGTTCGCCCGTCACCCGGTCGAGACGGTACAGGGCCGGCCGCTGATCCGGCGGGTTGCCGACAAAGTGAAGCGTGCGCCCGTCTGCCGAGGGCAACGGATTGAAGGCGACGAGTTTCGCCGGGGTCAGCCGCTGCTCAACGGTCACGGGACCGGCGTCGCGGATGGCGGCGGCAACGGCCTGCTGCTCGGCAAGGATGGCCTCGGTGCCGCTCTTCCACGCGCGGTTCGCCCACTCGCCGAGCAAGTCGTTCGTCGCCGGCTCGAACCAGCCGGGAAAGCCGGAGGCGTACTGATGCGTCAACTCCGCCGGCACCGCCGTTCCCTCCGCGGCGTCGCCGTGCGCGGCCTGCCAGTGGCGCATCACCGCGAGGCCCCACAAATACGCCGCCGTGCCAAACGGCCAGTCCGGCGAGGCAAGCACCGCCTCGTCCACCTCGGGAATCCGCTCCGCAAGCACGAGCGCCCGCAGATACCCCGCGTACAGCGCCGACTGGCCGCGGCCGCGGTAGCCAAACTCCGTCTCCGCCCACTGCGCGCCGCCTTCGAGGAACCAGGTCGGCGCCGTCGCATTCGGCGGCAACGCAAGCAGCGCCACCGCCAGCGAGAGTGGATCCCCCCGACTCGGAAGCACCGTGCCGAACACACTGCGCATGCTGCCGCGCAGCCGGTCGGTCTGGTCCAGCTGCATGATGTGCGCCAACTCATGCACAATCACCTGGCGCAGAAAGTCCGCCGAGTAGATGGTTTGCCGCGTATCCGGCGGGTGCAGCTCGAGCTGCATGGTCGGCCTCGGAAAGATGGTCGCGAAGCCGTTGTGACGGTCGTTGCCGTCGTTGACAATCATGGTGATGCGCCGCTTGGGGTCCCAGCGAAACAGCGGCGAAAGGTGCCGGTACGCCTCCTCGGCAAGCATGGCGCAGTGCCCGGCCGTGGCTTCGTAGCCCTTGGGGAAAAGTACCTCGAAGTTTTCCGTCTCGAAGCGCTGCCAGTCCGCCTCGGCCATCATGGGTTGCGCCGACGCCGTCGACGGCGCTACCCACAGAAGCGTAATGAAGGCAACCAGAAGCACATGCGTCCCCGTTGCCGGCAAAGACAAACGAAATGGCCGCAGGATGAACATGGATCTTCGCTCTCGGTGTGGAAGTCGTTACAGGGGCGGTAGCCAACGAATACAGAGGACGCTGACGAACTTGTAGCTCCCGAGCATGTGCCAGGCCAGCCCGTGCGAAAGCCCTGGGTTTGAGGTGCGCGCACGGGCCCGTGCGTGGCATTGAAGGGGCGTCCGAACGTAGCCAAGAGTGGACGCCGAATTGCCGTTACGGTTTCACAAAGTGGCGAGTGCAAGGCTGAAGCCCTGCTAGGCGAAACACTGCGCCACGAGGGCACCAGTCCACGAGGATTCGCTGCTTGCGCCCCGCGCTCGCCACTTGTCCTTGAAACGTAAGGGCATGCCGGCGGAGGCCTTGGGTCTAGGTGGTCGCGCGCGACTGCGACAATCAGGTCCTCACTTTGGCGCGCGAAAGCACATGCTTCGAAGTAGTCTCGAGTTCACGCGTGTTCCGCTTATACCCTGGGCGCGTCGCTTGGGGCCACCCCGAGCTACTTCTTTGGAGTTGC
>SKZP01000490.1 GCA_007127275.1 Planctomycetota bacterium | reverse complement strand
GCTCGGCCTCCGCGTCGAGGCGCTCTTGATCGGCACCGGGAAAGCCGCGCGCGGTCTCCTCAATGGCCCGGTCGACCTCGTCCGGGACGTGCTCCAGCAGTTGCTCGAACAGCGCAATCCCCTCGGTAAGAAGCTCAAGTGCCTCCTCCGGGTTCGGCCCCGCGGTGATCTCGGCCAGCAGGACCCAGCCCCGCTCGTCCCGCGGCTCGAGCTCGCTGTACCGGCGAGCGTAGCCCCGCGCCTCCTGCGAGAGCCCGATCATTTCGAGCATCATCGCCGCGGCAAGAAACGCCTGTGACTTGCCCGGGTTGTTCGCCACGCACAACTGCGCGAGTTGCCGAACCGGCTCCGCCTCGCCCCGGTAGCTCCAGTGCCGCTTCGCTTTGTCGAGGTAGGCGGGAATGTCGTCGGGATTGGCGCGCAGGTAGTCGTCGTAGAGCTCGAGTTCGTCGTCGACCGGCAGCGCCGGCCCGGCAATGGGAGGCGAACAGGCGAGCAGCGAGGCGAGAAAGAATAGCGGTAGCAGTGCCACAAGCCCCACGCTGGGCACCCGCGCCGGGCGGCCGCACCTCTGGCGCCTCGAGTTTCCAACGGCCATGTGCACACTCAGATCCGTTTTCGTTCCGCCGAAGTTCGTCACCGCCGGGGTCGCTCGTTACAATCCTAGGTCCGGTCGTTGCCGCGTGCAAGCGCCCGTGCACGTCCATGATTTAAACGGTTGAGTACACAAGCCCACGAGCATTGCCCGTGGGTCGTGCCCATGTTTCCGACCCCGCATCGGTCGAGCGAAATGTTTCGTGTTTCGACGTTGCCCCACGGTGGAAGCCCGCGGGCGTGGCTGCTGTTTCGACGTCGCCCCACGGGTATAGCCCGTGGACTTTGCTGCGACATCTACCCCAACGGGGGATGCACGGCAAACGCAGTCGACCGCTCCAGGTATCTGCGATGGTCGCGAAACGGCGAAGCGGTGACGGTTGATTTGGCTTGTCCGATTGCTACCGTACCCACGGCAGTTTCGGCATCCATGTATGTCAAATGCGATTCGGGCCGCTTCTGACGGGGTCCGAAAGTTTTCTCCAAGGAGGTAGAGATGCTTCGCACCGGACTTTGGTTGACGGTTCTCGTTCTTTTCGCGCTGGTCGCCGCCGGATGCACCGAGCCGGGCGACAACGGCGGTGCCGAGAATGACCGTGACGACGAAGAGATCTATGAAGAGGGCACGTTGGTCATCGGCGCGATTTTGCCGCAGAGCGGGGAGAATGCGACGTACGGTGAGGAAGCCGTGAACGGGCTGCGCCTCTCGGGGCTCGACGGCTTCACCTACAAAGGGGTAACCGTCGACCTTCAAATTCACGACAACAACTCGGAAAGCCAAATGACGCGTACCCGCGTCGAAACAATGATTCAAGACGGCGCCGAGTTGATCATTGGCGCCGTCGCTTCCTCGAACTCCCGTGCGGGGGCGGCCGCGGCCAGCCGCGAAGAGATCCTGATGGTCTCCCCCGCGTCGACGCAAGTCGCCTTGACGCAAGAAATCGAACACTTCACGCGCGTCTGCTATACCGACGCCGTGCAAGGTCCCGTTGCGGCGGACATGGCGGCCTCGCTGCTCAAAGCCGACGGCATCGAGCCGGAGGAATTGCGCGCCGCAGTGCTCTTTCAGCAGGGCAACGCCTACTCGATCGGGATTGCCGAGGAATTCCGCCGCCACATCACGGAAGAACTGGGCGGAACCATTGTAGAGAATGTCCAGTTCCAAAGGGACGACGCGGAAATCCACTCACAGATTCGCCGCATTGCCGCGAGCGACCCGCATGTGGTGTTCATTCCAGCGTACTACGGGGAAGTGGGCGTCATCCTGCGTCAGGCCCGCGAGGACTGGCAAGGTTCGTACATTGTCGGCGCCGACGGCTGGGATAGCCCCGAGTTGTTCGAGTTGGCCGGCGGGGCGCTGGGGGATCTCTATTGCTACATCACCTCGCACTTCGTGGCCGACGAGGACCGTCCCGAGGTGATCGACTTCGTCGACCGCTACGAACGTGCCTTCGACGGGGCGCGCCCCGGGGCCATGTCCGCGCTGGGCTACGACTCTGGCCTCGTGGTGATCGACGCCGTGAAACGCGCCATTGACGACGCCAAAGGCGTGCCCGACCGTCATCAACTGCGTGAGGCCGTGCTTGCCACGCAAGGGGTGCAGGGCGTGACCGGCGAGATCACCATTGACCCCGAAACCCGCGAGGTGACGAAGCAACCCATTCTCGCCCGCGTCACCGAGGACAGTCTCACCTTCCTCGACCTCGAACGCTAACCGGCGTTCGTCACGCCAACCGGCGTTCGTCACGCCAACCGGCGAACGACCGCGGGCAACCAGTGATTCGTGGTTTCGAGAGTCCACCGGCTGCGTCGGTAGGCGTGCGGGCGGCGAAGCACGTTCGAAATCCGGCGTTCCCCGCATGGAGTGTTATGAGCGACGAACACCTTGAGCACGACGCAAAAACGCCGCCGCCGGTCGAGTCCGACGC
>SKZP01000195.1 GCA_007127275.1 Planctomycetota bacterium | reverse complement strand
TTCCGCCTCGTCCTCGTCGGAAAGCTGTTCGACCAGCTCGTCGACCCGTTGGTTCAGCCCCTCGGCGCTGCCGTCGCGCGCATCTTGTTGCGCCAGCAAGGGAAGCGTCAGGCCTCCCGCGACCAACAGAGCGAGCGCACCCAAGGAAAGCGGAAACATAACGCTGGCTCGCGGCCCGGCTACATGTCCCATCACACTCCTGCTTCTTGATGAACGTCTTCGGAAACAGGAAACCGGCGAAACCTACGACTCGTGCGACGTCAATTGTGCACCGCATCACCACGTGCAAGCAAGCGAACGAGCGGACAGCCGCCGGCCGCGAAGGTGATGAGGCGGGCAGCCTTCGTAACGCATACACAAGGAAAAGGCGCGGCGTTGTGGCTCGCCATTTGAAACGAGCGAGGCCGGCCGAAATCATTCCTCTCCCCTTTATCTACGTGCGAGACGCCGCTGGCGCTGAACTTTTTTTCCGGGTACCACGCCGGACGCTTTTTCGCCGCTGGCGGTTGGGTGCGCGGGAACTTATCATCGGGAGCATGGTGGTCGCAGAATACCTTTCGCTCACTCCTTGCCCGGCGAGCGAGGCGGATGACCAAGCGGATGACAAGCACGACCCGTTGTGTGCAGGCGCACTCGGACGGCCGCCGTGAGATCATGCTCACGGCGTCGCCGTGGCGGCTTGCGCTGGCCGCGACGCTGATCAGCGTGGGAAGTGCTGCGGGTGTCGTTGCGTTGTTCGCGAGCGGTGCCGGACCTGGCTGGCTTGCACCGGTTGCGCTTGCCGTGCTGCTCGTCGGCGTGGCGTGGGCGGTCTGGCCGCCGGCACGCGTCGTCATTGACCCCGCTGCGCGCCGGGTGCGTCTTGGCCGCGGCGGCCTGCTCGGCGGGGGCGTGCGGGGACTCGGCTTCGACGAGGTGCGCGGCGTCGTGATCTTCACGGCGTTGCGTGATGACACCGAGCCCGGCGCCCCGTCCGCCGCCGGCACCAGCGCGCAGCCAGCGGCGAGAGTCACCTGCGACGAGCGACGGGCCGCGCGCAGCGTGTACCTGCTTACCGGGTCCACGCCCGGGAAGCGTTCGCGACTGCGGCGCGAGATTGCCCGCTGGGGCGCATGCAACGAAACCTCGCAGCAACGCGCCGTGAAACTCGAGGCGGAAGCGGCCGCGGTACGCCGCGATGACAACGACGCCGCCCTCGCAACGCTGCTGCTACAAAGCGACGAACGGCGTGTCGCCCACGGGCTCAGCTCCCCCGGGGCCTGGACGCTTGCGCGGCAGCTGGCGTTCGCGCTCGGCGTGCCGTTGATCCACCATGCCGGCCATCTGGCGCTGCTCGAGCCCACGGAACTCAAGAAGCCGCTGGCCGAGCGCCTGCGCGAAGCCGACGCGCAACGCGCCCTGCCCGCGCCGCCACACTCGTCAACGCCGGCCGGGTTGCATCTCACCGCGCAGGGCCGGGTGCTGCAGGCGGAGTGGAACGCACCGCGGATGGCGCAGCCACGTACCGCGGCATGGTTGCTCGCCGGCGGGGGGATGATTGCCTGGCTTTCGCTTCTCGCGCTGGGGCTTGCGGACGGGGCGCTTGTCGAGGCGTGGGAACTGGTCACCGCGGCCGCCGTCGGAGTGAGCCTCCTGATTGTGGCGGCTACCGCAACCGCCGCCTCGCCACCGGTGACAAATACGCCGAGTCCGGAGGCGCAGCAAGGCACGGGCCGCTGGCGCACGAGGTGGGGCCTTGCGTTCGACGCTGCCACCGTGAGCGTCTGGCGCGGCACTCCGGATCACGAGGTCGCCCGCTTCCCGTCCGAGGCGGTCACCGACTTCTTTGTCGTCGAGCGACAAGGCCGCGGCCTCGCCATTGCCACGGCGCAAGATCACGTGCTGCTGCCGATGAAACGGGAACACGCGCACTCGCTGAAACGCATACTCCGCCACCACCTTGCGACCCTCGTCGCCGAGGAACGAGCGTCCACGCAAGCGGTAGCCGTGCAAGTGGGGTCCTGAGCACGCGGGTATGGGTCGCGAGCGAGCCGTGCCACGGTGAAGCAGGTCGCCCCGCTCGCGCATGCGAATTCCGTGGACGGAGGCGGCCGCTGCGCCGACGCCATGGGATAAGCGTCACACGAACGAGATCTTCGCGCAGCAGGGTGTGCGAGCAAGCTGGCCAGTTCTCACACTCCTCCGGAGACCCCTCCGCGGCATGCCGGCACACGTCCCCGCTCCGGGACTGCATCCACGGAGCGGGGCGTTGCGTACCGCGACGCGGCGGTCCACAATGCCGCCATCTTTCGGTACGTGGTGCCGTCCCTCTTCTCCCGACCCCGTTGATCCGCGCGAGCGAACGACCATGAACCTGAACACCGACCGCATTTACGAATTGCTAGGCGGCGACGCCGAGGCCCTGTTGAGCCACAGTTGCAACACCATTCCCAAGGAGCAGTTGCATCTGCCGGGGCCGGACTTCGTCGACCGCGTCGTCAGCCACAACGACCGCAGCCCCACGGTGCTGCGCAATCTGCAGACCATGC
>SKZP01000049.1 GCA_007127275.1 Planctomycetota bacterium | reverse complement strand
TGTCGTCGGTTGCGCTGCTCGACGGGACTCGTCACGCCTTCGCTGCTCACCTTCCTCCGCCTTGCATAGCCTTCGCTCGTAACGCTCAACTTTCGGAAGTAATTTCCTGACAGCTCCTTAGGAGCTGACAGGAGATTGCTTCCGCCCTGAACAGGACTCTTGCGGAACTTACGAAACATTCGCCGCTGCGGTCACGCACCCCACACTAACGAACGGGCCGTTGCTCGAAGCGCTAGTGTCGTGTTGCGTTAGGGCATTGGGCCCCGACGCAACGCTAGAGAAAGCCGGACTCGCGTTCGGCAAGCGGGTCGTAGCCGCGAATGTCGCCGTAGTGGTGCTCGAACTCGTGGATCAAGGTGAGCAACAGCTCTCGCACAAGCCAGGAGCGACCTTGGCCCTCGGCAAGCGCCAGCAGATTGCCAAGTACGACGACAATGCGCTTTCCGCCGACGGTATCCTCGAAAAAGCCCAGCGCATCCGACGCCCACTCGGGGCCGCGCTCAATGACGAACGCGCCTTGCGCCAACTCCTCGAGCATCCAGCGAGGGAAGAACTGCGGGTTGTCCGCAAGCGCGTCGTCGGCCCACTGCGCAAGTTCCCGGCGGGCTTGAAGCTCGTCCCCCAACGCCTCCCAGAGTCGCTCGTCGTCGCGGCTCGGGTCGGAAAGCAAGGCATTCTCAATCTGCTCCGCCGCCACGGCGAGATCCTCGAAGAGGCGCCAGGCGAGGATGGTCGGCGCGTCCAACTCCGACGGATCTTCTCGCCCATCCGGCGTGGTGAACGAGCCGAGAAAGAGCAAGAGGCGTCCGGTGCCGTCCTCCCCCGCGCTCGGATCCCAGCCGAGAAGTTGCCGGGCCGTGCCGCCGCCTTCGCTGTCGGGAAGTTCCTTGAGGCGCGAGTCCTGCACCCGTATCGGCGGTCGCAGCAGCCGCTCGGCCACCGGCGGCGGAAAGGCAAGCGGGTTGCGCTCGACAATCAAGCGAATGCGCGCCTCGAGTTCGGCGAACCGTTCCCGACGCGGCCGCTTCTCTCTTGCGTGCTTCTTTTTGCGTGTCAACCACCGCCACAACTTCATGGCGTCAACTCCGGGTGATGCCGTGGCACGAATGCTACGGCCGGAAACGGAAACGGCGAGCCGAGTGCGTATATACTCCGAGCCAAAACACCGAACGAAGTGGGTGGTTCGGCCGCGGTGCAGAGTCAAAGCGCCCGCGCAATGAGATCCGTACGTTCAGCCACGTGCCGCGGCCCGTGGGTCCCATGCATTGATGGATTCGACAAACGGGCCGCGGCCCGTGGGCGTTACCGGGTTCCAAACGGCAAGCGGTTTGGGCAGGCCGTCAAGATTGAATCAGTGCGTGACGCTACTACGCTTGACCCTGCTTCGTTGTCGTCGGCTCCGCTGCTCAACGTGACTACGGACACACTTGCGCTGCTCGCGAATGTGGACACGTAGAGGCGCGGGACCTCTCTCGTTTCGCGGTGGCCAGCTCACTTACTCCTGCGACGGGCCGGAGAGAACGACGCGTGCGAGCAACGCAACAAGGCAGGCGGCGAATATGACCACCAGTATCGCCGAGAGCAATGGCGAAATGCCGAGGTAGCCGAAGACAATCACCAGCGGAAGTGCGACGGAGACGGCCAGCAACACGGCGAGGCGCAATCCCCTTGCGTGCCCGTCTTTGGCCGGCCAGGCGCCGAGCAACAAGCCGAAACCGGCGAGCCCGAGCAAGGCAAAGGCAGTTGCCCAGGCGACATGTACCGCACTGACAAAGACAGCGAGCACGCAAAGGAGAACGGTAGCCGCTGCAGTGGCAACCTCCGCCGGCGGCAACTCGCGAAGCGTGGGAGACTTCGGCGCCAACGTGAATGACGAGGCCGAGTCGTCCGGCGCAGTTTGTTGCATAGCCAAGGCCTCGTCGGGGGACTGCTCCGCCGGCCGCGGCGCGGGGTGGTCTTGCGCTGCATCCGTCGTTTGCTGTTGTTGCGCTTCTTGCCGCGGCGCGGGGTGGCCTTGCGCTGCATCCGTCGTTTGCTGTTGTTGCGCTTCTTGCCGCGGCGTGTGGTGGCCTTGCGCTGCACCTGTTGTTTGCTGTTGTTGCGCTTCTTGCTGCGGCGTGGGGTGGCCTTGCGCTGCACCCGTTGTTTGCTGTTGTTGCGCTTCTTGCTGCGGCGCTTCGGCGGCGGCCTGAAGCTCTCGCTCTGGAATTTGTGACCGCTCGTTCGTTTCCATTGGCACCGCTGGCGCTTGCCGCTCTTGCTCTTGCTTTGCGTGTGGCTCCTGCGGCTCTCGCGAGTTAGCGGCCGCGCCTGGCTCTTCGGCTGGCGTCGCCGGCGCGCCGTAGGTGTCGAGGATTCGTCGCGCGGCTTCGTCCGGCGCGTTCCCCGTGGTGGCGTCAGCGCCGGCCGCCGGCGGTGCCCCACTCTCCGCTTGTCCCGCAGACTCGCTCGACGTTGTGGGCGCGCCCGCCGCCGCCGAGAAGGAAGACGGAGCGAGTCCCGGCAATCCGGGAGAGACTGGCGTTGCGGCGACATCC
>SKZP01000474.1 GCA_007127275.1 Planctomycetota bacterium | reverse complement strand
CCTGCCGAGCCTCCCGCGACGTTGCGCACGGCACTCGTGGATGCGCTCGAGGACGAAGCCGACATTGCGCGCCAAGCGTTGCATGCCTTGAGCCACCTGCGGCTTTCGCTGCCGCGTGCGGTGGACAAGGCGCTTGAGCTCGGGTTCGAGACCGAGGACGAGAAACTCGAACAAGCGGTCCTTCACTACCTCGCCCTCGTCGGCACGCGGGATCTCTACGACCGCGTGATTGACCGGTACGACCCCGAGGCGTCAGGTGCCTTGCGCAGCTTCCTCGCGGAGTTGTTGGCCGAGGCGCGTGACGAAGAGACGCTGCACAAGATTCTGGAGATTCTCGCGCAGGAGACGGAGCGCGACGTCGGCATTCGGATGTTGCCCGCGTTTACCGAAGCATTCGACGACCGCAGCGCCTGGCCCGTTCTCGAAGACATGCTTGTCGCGGAGGCACAGGCGGTGCGCGCCTACGCCCGCGAAGTCATTGTCCGCTCCGGGTTGCCAGGGCGAAAGCGGCGCATTCACTCGTTGCTCCAAGAGATATCCGCGCGTTTGCTCGACGCGGCGCCGGAGCTTGCCGAGGCGCAGGAGCGGCAAGCGGAGTTGCGCGAGCAACTGCGTGAGCTCGACGAAGACACGGAGGATTTCGCGCAACAGGAGGCCGACTTGCGCGAGGAGTTGCGCGAGGTGCGCGACCGCGTCGAGGCGTTGGAGCGCGAGCGCGTCGAGGCGCTTACCGAGCGGGTTCAGGTGCAACTTGTGCTCGTCCGTCTCGGCGACGACAGCGAGTTAAATGTCTTGCGGGAAGTGGTCGTTGACGGGGAACACGCCCAGGTGGCGCGGGAGGCGGCCGTCGGACTCGGCGAAGCACAGCACGAACAGGCGCTCTCCATCTTCGAGGCGGCCTTCGCCAGTGGGAATGAGGGCAGCCAACTCGCCGCGCTGCACGGCATTGACCGTATGGCGCAGCACGCCGCCGAGGCCGGCGACGGGATGACGGTGCGCCAACTCTTCTCCGCCATCCACCGCCTCGGCGAGCCACAGTCTGCTGCGGTTCAACAACAGCTCAACACGGTGCGCAACAAGTTCTGGAGCCGCGACGGCTACAACGAGCTTGCTCGCCGCCGCGCCGAGCGGCAAGCAGAGCACACGCAAATCAGTTATCCCGCCGTGCCGCCCGAGCCGGACGAGCTACTGCGGGAGAGTCGCTGACCTCAGAAAGCCCCCGGCGTACATGAACCCGTGCGCCGTGGGGTTGGGAGCTGTCAGTAGATACCTTTCGAACTTGAGCCACTGCGCTTGACTGCGTTTCGGTGTCGTCGGCTCCGCTCCTCGAGGTGGCGAAGCCTCTTCGGCGGTGCTCGCTCTCACGCAGTTCTGACGAAAAGGCGAGCGGGGGACGAGAGTCCCCCGAGTCAAAAAATGGCTCGCTACGCAAGAACAGTAGTTATTGGTTGGGCGAACCCTTGGCGCCGCAGACTCCGTGGCTCACCACAGCCACGCCCACGGCCCCAACAGCAGGCCGGCCGGTTGGGTTTGCGGTGTCTCCCCGTTGATCACCCACTCCGGGACCAGCGCGACGAGCACCAGCGTCACCGTATTGAACGCCGCGTGAAACAGGATGGGAATGGCGAGACTGCGGGTTCGCTCATACACCTCCGCAAGCAACCAGCCGAGCGCGAAAAGCGGCAAGAACGCGAACAAGTTGACGTGCACGAGTGCGAACAGGAACGCCGTTGCCAATGCCGCACCGGCGGGGCCGACGACGCGGCGGATTCCAACGTAGAGCAACCCGCGGAACGCAAATTCCTCGACGAATGCGGCGACAAATACGGCGCTGAAAACGGCCGCCGCCCACAGCCTCCAGTCCTCACTCCCCGCAAGCATTTGCACGACATGTTGCGGCTCCGCTTCTTGCCCCACGGCTTCCAGCAACAACGTCCACAACGGCGCGACGAAGAAAATCAGCGCAGGCCAGCCCAGCAAAAATAGGACCGCCGTGCGTGGCAGAACCCGCGGCCATGTCACCCGTGGCATCAACGTGGAAAGCACGTTCTGGCCGTGGGCAAAGGCAATGAACACGCAGACAAGAACCACCGCGATCAATTGCCCGACGCTGCTAATCAGCAACAACTCCGGTGAGTCCTCGGCCGGACGAATCAAATGGACCGCCGCCACCATAACGGTAACGGCAATAAGCAAGCCGAGCACGAACTCGAGCAAGCCCCAGCGCGGCAGATTCCCCGGTGCCTCCGCGTCCGGGCTCGTCGGCGGATGCAGCTTCGGAAACGGCGTTGCCGGCGTGGGCCCGAGCGGCGGCACTCCCTCCGGCGGCTGCATCTTGCGCAGCACCAGGACGAGTCCCCACGCGGCCGCGGCGCCGACCGGAACCAGAAACAACGAATCCATGTTCCCCTCGAATGCTCCCGCGACACGTCGTCGTCGCGTCTCCCCCGCCGCCGGCAGCGAAGTCTAGTACCCGCCGCGACAAACCGCAAGCGAAGCCACACCGCGCCGTGCATGCCGCCGAGTGGGAAACGCATTT
>SKZP01000396.1 GCA_007127275.1 Planctomycetota bacterium | reverse complement strand
TGGGAGGCGGCCCAGGCGCTGTTCGTGCGCGGACTCGAGGCGGCGCCGAACGACTACTGGTTGAACATTGCCCGCGGTGCCATTGCCTGGGAGTTGGACGACCACGACACGGCCATTGAGCACCTCGAGCGGGCCGCGCCGATTGGGCTGACCAACGGGGAGATGAGTGCGACGCGGATGCTCGGCCGGGTCTACGCATCGCTGGGGCGTTACGAGGCCGCGGAAGAGAATCTGCGCCTTGTGGTGAAAGCGTCGCCGCAGGCCCAGTTGGAAGACTACGAAATCCTCGCATCCTGCTGGATGCAGATGGGCAAGTATCCGCAGGCCGAGCAGTTGTTGCTCTACGACGTGCCGGACTACCTCGCCTCCTCGCAGGGCAACAAGCAGCTCCGTACGCTGGGGGACATCTACAAGCAGCAAGGGCGCTACGACGCCGCCGAGTGGGCCTACGAGCTCTACTTGGAGTTTCATCCCGAGGCAAGCGACCGCGAACGGATTGAAGGGGCGCTTGCCACGGTAGACGAGGCGTTAAGCGCGGGGCGTTGAGCGCGGGGGCTCTCTCGTTTGAATTGCGGGTAGCGAGGGGGCACGTGCGTTGAGGACACGTGAAGCACGAGCATTTTGGGCCACAGAGCACACAGTGAACACGAAGGAAAAAAGGAGCGACGTTAGAAATTGGCAAGAGTGGGCAAACGAAACGAGCCGCACCGCTTTTCTGCATCTTTAACTCGACCTTCGTCTGCGAACTTTTGCTCTCGCCACCTTCGCTCCATGTTTCCGCTCTTGTCGCGTTTCCCCACCTACGTACTCTCGACCCTCGCTTGTCGTTGAACGCACTTGTTTACAGCGCAAGTCAGTGCGTGCGTAGCTGGCCGTCCGTGCCACGTGTGCGCGACTACTCTCGTGGTGGTGGATCGCGGCGCACGCTGGGCGGACTCGAGCGGGTGAGCGGGTGGTTGGGTTCGCGACGGATCGGCGCGGGCGTTGTCTGTGTCCACGGGGCCGGGCGAATGATTCGCGAGTCGGCAATCGGCTCGTCTTCTTGGCGGCGGCGCAGGTACGCGGTGAGGCAGCGAATGAAGCCGAAGACCAGCAAGGTGACCAGCGCAAGAAGCATCACCACCGGCCACCCTTGCAAGTCGGTCAGGTTGCGCTTGGCCGTCGCTTCAATGATCCACTGCTCGGCGCGCCGCGTGAACGGGGAGTGAGGGTAGAGCCGCTTCATTCGTTCGAGCTGCGCGAGCAGCTCGCGGTTGACGCTCTCGAGAGATTCGCGCCCTTCGGCGAGCGCGGGGCTGCGGGGCGAGCCGTCGAGGCCGCTGTTGCGTTCCACGTTCCACGGCTGTTGCTGCGGAGCCATGTTGCGGCCGAGCGTTTGAATCAGCTGCCTGTAATGCCACTCGTAAACCACCTTGCGGTCGAGCGCCTGCACCGAGTCGTCGTTGGGGAAGCGACGCTGCAACGCGGTCAGCGCGGCGCCGAGTTCCTCCTCGATCGCTTCGAGGGTGGTCATCTCGGCCCGGTAGCGCACCGAGGCGGGACTCGGCCAGCCGGGCACCGGAGCGTCGCGGCCGTGCTCGCCACTGCCGTCGTCGTAGTAAAGCGTGCGCACGTGCTCGTCACGGTAGGCGACCAAGAGGCGCACCTCGTCGCACAAGGGCTCGAGCACCTCCCGCGTGGCGCGCTGCGTCACGTCGTGCTGCGGCTCGAGCGTCACGGCCCGTTCGAGCAGGTCGAGCAGCTGCGCCTCGTAGCGCTCGCGCCGCCGCGACGTGCGTTCTAACTCGCTCGTCAACTCGGCGACGACCAACGGATCCGGCAATTCGCGGTACTCGGCGCGCAACTGTTCATGCAACGCAGCAAGCTCGTCGCGCTGCTCGTGCCACTGCTGAAGCAATGGCTCCATGCGTTCGCCAATGGCCTCGACCTGTTCGCTCGGCGAGAGTTGCTCGGTCTGCCACGGCCCCGCACATGCCGCAACGAGGCCGCCTCCGCCGAGCAGCAGCGACAACGACGCGAGCAGAATCCAGCGAAGAGGCGTAAACATGGGCGTCGGTGGCAAACAAGCCGGTCGCGGTGCCGCGTGCTGCGCACCACTTTATCACTCCGGCGCCGCGGGCGCATGGAGGTGCAGGGCGCTGCGCAAGAAGGCGTCCATTTCGTCGACGGCGCTTTGCGTCGTTTGCGGGGAAAGGATGTCGCCGGCGAGGACGTGCGGATGCCCGGGTTGCGGGCGCGGCGGGGCGGTCATGTCAACGAGGCGCTTGGACTCGCTCCCGAGGCGTTCCACGTGGGCAAGCATCTTGCGCGGATCCACCGTTCCGTCGTGGGGCGAGTACAGCACGAGCGTTGGTTGCCAAATTCGCTCAAGGTCCATGCGACGCACATAATCCACAAGCGCCATCATCTCCACGACCGCCTTCGCCGGCTGGCGCGTCTGCCACACGCGGGCGTGCTCCTCGCTCTTGACCGGTACCTCGCGGTAGCCGCCGGTAACTTGCCGTGCAAGCCACACGCCCCACGGCCCGAGCATGAACTCGGCACGCCGGTCCCGCGGCCCGAAATTCGGCGAGATCAACACGAGTGCGGCAATCCCAGGCTCGTTGCGCATGGCGAGCCAGAGAGCGAGACATGCTCCGGTCGAAGTGCCGATCAGCACGACGCGTTCGCCGAGTCGCTGTGCGATGCGGTAGGCCTCGAGGGTGTCGTGCAGCCAGTCGTTGACGGTGGCGCTGCCGAAGGCTTCTTCGTCGCGGCCGTGACCGCGCAGCCGCGCAAAGTACGCGTTGGCCGCGCGGCGCTCGGCGAGGCGCTCGACGACGGGAGAGATTTCGCGTCGCGTCGCGGAGAAGCCGTGCACGTACAGCAGCGCGAGCGGTGTTCGCACCGCGGGCGCACCGGCCCACCGAATGCGCTTTTCGCAGCCGGAATGCAGCGCCGGCACGGCCGCTTCACGCGCCGCAATCCACGCTTCGAGTGCGGAAAGCGCCGGCAGTTGCGGCTCCTCGACACGGTCGACCACCCGCACCCGCGGCCCACGCAGATACGCAATGACCAGCAATGCGAAGAAGCCGAGAACGGCGGCAACGAACCCGAACACGCATCAATTCTCGAAGTCGTCGTCCGGTAGCTGCGGCGGGTCGAACTCGCTGGCGTCGGGCTCGTCGATTTCGTCGGTCCCCGCCATGGAGTCTTCCCCCGTCTCGGCGACGTCGTCGATCTCGCCCCATTCGGTAGCAAAGCGCGGGTCGGTGCGGCCGGTGACCGGCGGACGTCCCGACTCGTCCCAGGATTGCCAGGCACTGGCGTCGGCGCCGAGGTCGTGCGCAGTGATCAAGACGAGCGAGCGGCGGGCGGCATTGCGGATGTTGTCCTCGCGTGCGGTGAGCATCTCGATCAACGGCGGAATGGCCCGCTCGTCGCGCAACTTGCCGAGCGAGATGATGGCCGCATGGCGCACGCCTTCCCGACGGTCGCCGAGCATGCGAATCAAGTCGAGGACCTTTCCGGTGTCGCCGAGGTCGCCGAGTGCGAGAATGGCGCGCTCGCGCACGTTGGGGTCGCGGTCGTAGAGGCGCTCGGCAACGGCTTCGGAGAGTTCGGAAACCCGGTCCTGATGGCGGCGCATCCGCTTAAGCATGGCTAGCGTCTGCATTCGCACCGCAGGCGCCGGATCGTCGAGCATCCCAATCAGCGGCTCGATGTAGTCCGGATGCAAACTGCGCCCGAGGGCGACGACGGCGTCCTCGCGCACCTCGGGGTTTGCGTCCTTCAATGCAAAGCTCAGAATGGCTTCGTAGCCCCGACGGTCGCCGACGTTGCCAAGCGCATCGACAATGAGTTTGCGCACCCGCGGGTCGTTCTCCTCGGCAAGGCGCAGGGTGAGCGCGTCGAGCCAGTCGGGGTCATCCTCGGTGGTTAGCGCATAGCCGAACGCCTCGATGGCGACGCTTCGGATGTCGGGCATGGTATCGCGGACCAGCGCGGCAATCGGCTTGAGCACTTCGTCGCGCTGGGGATACACATACAGCGCCCCGGCGCGGCCGAGCTCGGCGAGACCGATCAGCGCGTAAAAGGTGATGCCCAAGGCCTCGTCAGTACGCGCAATCGGCTCGCGCGCGCGGTTCGGGATGGCGTCGAGCAAGACGGGCACAACCTGCACGGCGTCGGTCGGTCCTGCGACGAAGCCGAGTGCGGCGGCGGAGACGCGGCGCTGGGCCCGGTCGCCGCGCCCCTGCAGCGCCTCGATCATCGCGTCGCGGTAGGCGGTGGAAAGGGTGCGCACACGGTTTCGCTCCGCGCTGACCTTCGCCTCGCTTACGTCGTGGCGCGAGAGCATCGTGCGGTAGAGCAGCAACGCCTCGTTCAAGTCGTGCACGAAGCGCTCGTCCATGTCGGCAAGCGTGCGCTGGGTCGTCGCCTGCGCCGGCCGGCGGTCTTCGCTGTCGTCGTTGTCACTTCCGCGCGAGGCGCACCCCGGCAGCACCGCGAGCGAGCCGACGAGCAGCGAGACAACGACAAGCGCCACCCCCCGCCCCCGAAGCGGCACGGCGGCAACGGCATCCCGGCAGCGGTGGAGCGAGAGGCAGGCAGTGGCGTTCTCGGTACGATTCATCGCAAAGGAACCTTGAAGTGAGAAAGGTGCACACGGATACGGCGGACGTAGCAAGTAGGCAGGCTCCGCTCAAGCCCCGCCATATCGACGAAACGGGGCGCCGCTCGGATCGTTCAGTGTAACGGTTGCCAGGAGGAGAGGTTGGCTTTGCAGGGGGGAGAGTTACTTCCAGGTCCACGCGTGTCGCCCGAGAGTCGAAGCCCGACGTGGGTGCGACCCAAAGCTCTACGTGGGTGCGACCCGAAGCCCGACGTGGGTGCGACCCACGGGCGAAGCCCGTGGGCTTGGGGGTGACAATTCCACGAGTCGGAGATTCATGAGTCAGTTGCCATGCACTTTTACGTACTACCCGGCGGCGGTACAATCCCTTGTCGTATGGTTGGCGGCGAGACTGGTCGGGGAGGCGCTTTGTGGGCAAGGGACTCGCAATCATTGGCACCGACGTCGGCGTCGGCAAGACCGTCGTTGCGGCCGGAATTGCCGGCGCGTTGATCGAGCGTGGCGTCCGCGTCGGCGTAATGAAGCCGGTGGCCATCGACTCAATTGAGGTGGACGGAAAGCTCGTCAGTCGCGACGCGCACTACCTCAAACTTGTCACCGAGGTCGAGGACGAACAGCCGCTGATCAATCCGTACCTGTACGAAACACAGATCGCTCCCTCGGTCGCCGCTCGCTTGGAGCGGCGCGAAGAGGTGGACCTGAAGCTGCTTGAGGACCGCTACTTCGAGTTGACGCTGTTGCACGAGACAATCATCGTCGACACCGTCGGCGGCTTGCTCTCGCCACTCAACGACCACGAAACGAATCTCGACCTTTGCTTGCGCCTCGGCCTTGACATCCTCGTCGTCGGACACGGTCGTATCGGCACGATCAACCACACGCTGCTGACGACGCAATGCGCGAGAATGATGGGGCTTCATGTGTCCGGCATCGTGATCGACGCCCACGACACCTACCGTGTCGGCATGATCGAGCGTACCAACCCGCAAGAGATCGAGCGTTTCAGCCAGGTGCCGTTTCTGGGCATCCTGCCGTGGATTGACGGGGTTGACGTCGAGCACGGGCAGTTTCTCGGCCTTGTCGACACCGTCAAGCGGCGCGTCGACCTCGACCCGCTGTTGCTCGACGACGACCCGGACTGGCATTCGGACATTCCGTAGTCCGGCGTCCCAGCCCACGGGCTTCGCCTGAATGACGTTAACAATGTCACGAACAAAGCCAAACGCAGGTCGGGCTTTGCCGGCGAGTCGCGACCCCTTCAGCCAAGGCACTCCTCGCGGCCATGCGGTCGTTGGTATGGTGGTTTTTTGATCCCGCGGCTGTCGACCGCGAGTCGGGCCCACATCGGGCTTCGACCCACGGGCGACGCCGGTGGGCGTGGCAGCGACGTATCCACAACGAGGCGTTGGACAAGACGTTGCGACGAGGGTTGACAGGGGATGCCGGGGTAAGTGTGATACCGTGACCTTGCCGCTCCCAATGCGTTGCCGAGTGTACCCAGGCAAGTAGTGGGGCGTGATCGGTGCGGTTTGGTGTCGCGACGCAGTGCGCATCGTGGCCCCGGGATGCGACACCGAGCGTGTAGATCCGTGTGGATCAAGGCACAAAGGGCCGGCCCGCCACAAAAGCAGATTGTCCGCGAGGGTTGCACCTTGCGACGTGCGTGGCCTTTGTCTTCCTTTTCCGACGCTAGGACGGACCTCGACCATGACGTGTGTGTTCACGGTTGCCCACCTGTTTACGGCGCTCGGCTTGTTGGCGCTCTTCGGTTTCACGCTCCGTGGGGGCGGCCGTTTCAGTGACGCGCAGCAGCCGGGCGAGATAAGCGGTGGCAACCGAAGTGCTTCGCAGGATCAGTCACCCGCGGAGCCACCGCAGCAGCGAGTCGGCGAGGAGCCGGAAGCGGGTGCGCCGCAGGCCCCTGCCGCGGAAGCGTCGCCGAAGGTTGCCTCCCCTGCCGGGACGGATGTGACGGAGGAAGGGGTGGCGGCGGCAGAGCCTCCCGCAGCGGACGCTGGTGCATCGCAGGGTGCGCGTTTGAGCGACAAAGCCCACGCGGCACAGCAGCAGCCGTCGCAGGCGCACGCCGCGCCGAGTCCCCGCTCCTCGGCGGCGACGGCCGCGGTACTCGGCAGCGACTCGACGCGACTCGTCCCCTCGCACCGCAAGCCCGACCCGGCCGACGCGGAACGACTCGACGCGTGGGGCTTTACCGACTCGGGCTTCACCGTCACGGAAGCGGGCGAGGTAGCCTTCAAAGGATCCCGCTACGAGGCCATCAGCGGCAAGAGCATGCCGAGGCTGTTTCCGTGGGTGCAGAAAGTGATGGAGGTCGAGCTTGATCCGTTCGACCGCAACCCGTCGAACTACCCGCCGGAGGTTCCCGCGCCGGTACCCAATGAGGCCTTCCTGCAGGCGTTGCGCGAGGCGGGCTTTGCGGAGGAGCAGATTACGCAGGAGCCGCGCCAGCGGTTGCGTCGCGGCCACGGTCACACGCAGGAAGAAGTCTGGGCCATCAAGTACGGCAAGATTGAGCGTGTGCCGGACGTTGTCGTCTTTCCCGCCGAGGAGGCGCAGGTCGAGGCGCTCGTGCAGCTTGCGCTGACGCATGACGTGATGCTGCTTCCCTTTGGTGGCGGGACCAACGTCACCGACGCGTTGCGCTGCCCGGAAAACGAAACGCGGATGATTGCCGCGCTCGACATGCGCCGGATGAACCGCATTCACTGGATTGATTCGGTCAACCGTACCGCCTACGTCGAAGCGGGAGCGGTGGGCCGCGACATCATGGCAGCACTCGAGCCGTATGGCCTCACCATTGGGCACGAGCCGGACAGCGTCGAGCTTTCCACCCTTGGCGGCTGGATTGCGACGAACGCCTCGGGGATGAAGAAGAACCGCTACGGCAACATTGAGGAGATTGTGCAGGACTTGCGGATGGTCGGCACGCACGGGGTCGTGGAGCGCCATCACGTTGGGCCGCGTGAATCCATTGGCCCCGACCCGCGCATGCTGGCCTTCGGCTCGGAGGGCAACTACGGCATCATCACCGGGGCCACGGTCAAGCTCTACCCGCTGCCCGAGGTGCAACAGTACGGCAGTGTGCTGTTCCCCACGTTCGAGGACGGTCTCGCTTTCGCCTACGAACTCACGCAGTCAGGTCAGGTCCCCGCCTCGGTGCGGCTTGTCGACAACATGCAGTTCCAGTTCAGCATGGCGCTCAAGCCGGCGAAGAAGGGGGCACTTGCCAAGGCGAAAAGCAAGTTCGAGCAGTGGCTCGTCACGAAGGTGAAGAAGTTCAACCCGGACGAGATGGTCGCCTGCACGCTCGTATTCGAAGGCACGAAAGAAGAGGTGCGCCAGCAGCGGCGTGCGGTGAACCGCTTGGCGAAGCGGCACAAGGGCATGGCGGCGGGCAGCGACAACGGCAAGCGCGGCTACGCGCTCACCTTCGCCATTGCGTATATTCGCGACTTCGTACTCGAACACTGGGTGATTGCCGAGAGCTTCGAGACGAGCGTTTCGTGGACGGAGGCGCTCGCGCTTTGCGAAAACGTCAAGAAGCGCCTCGTCGAGGAATGTGCGAAGCGCGGTATCCCGGGCAAACCGTATGTGACGTGCCGGGTGACGCAGCTTTATGCAAGTGGGGTTTGCGTATACTTTTATTTCGCGTTCTATTATAAGGGGCTGAAGCGTCCGAGCGAGACGTTTGCCGAGTTGGAGGGGATTGCGCGCGAAGAGGTGCTACGCAATGGGGGGACCCTCTCGCACCACCACGGCATTGGCAAGATACGGGCACGCTTCGTGCCGCAAATCTTGTCCGAGGCCGGCCGGGCGTGGAACCGCGAGACGAAACACGCCCTCGACCAGCGCAACATCTTCGGGGCACGCAACGCCGCCATTCTCGACGAGCCTTCGCCGGAAGGATCCCCGCCGCAAGACTCCTTGTAGCTTGTGCTGATTCGCTCACTTGCCGCGCCTGTGCGTTGGCGTTGTCCGCTCTTCCTTCTTCGCGCTTCCCACCGTGTGACGACCCACTCGCCTCGACCATGCAGCCTTCGGGAACCGACAAGAAAACCATCTTGCTGACCGGCGTGACCGGCTTTGTGGGCAAAGTCGTGCTCGAGGAGTTGCTGCGCACGCAACCCGACGTGGAACGCGTGTACCTGCTCATTCGCCCGCAGGGACGCACAAGCCCCGAGGCGCGCCTGCGCTCGGTCGTGCAGTCGCCGTGCTTCGAGGCGTTCGAGGAGGGCTGGACGGATGCGTTGCGCGTCGTCGGTGGAGAGCTTACCGAGCCCAACGCGGGAATCTCCGAGGCTGACCTCGCCGAGTTGCGCGAGCATGTCACCCACGTGATCCACTGCGCCGCAAGCGTCGAGTTCGACCTGCCGGTACACCAGGCGGCCGAGGCGAACATTACCGCAAGCCTGCAGATGCTCGAGGTGGCGCGCAGCTTCAAACGGCTCGAGTCGTTCGTCGCCGTCTCCACCGCGTATGTGACGCCGCATCCTGGCGCCGAGCAACCGGTGCACGAGACATTGCCCGCGTTGCCGCGCCCGGCCGAGGAGTTTTTCGCCGACATCGAGGCCGGTGTGCCCGGCGAGCAATTGATTGCCGAGACGGGACACCCGAATACATACACGCTGACCAAGTGCCTCGCCGAGCACTTGCTGCTTGCGCGTCGCGGCAGCGTCCCGCTGCGCATTGTCCGCCCGAGCGTCGTCTCGGCATGCTGGAAGCATCCGTTCCCCGGCTGGATTGACTCCAAAGCCGCCTTTGCGGCATTCGTCGCCATGATTGGCTCGGGGCAGTTGCGCGCCATTGTCGCCTACAAGCAGACCGAGCTCGACATTGTGCCGTGCGACGTCGTCGCCGAGCGAATCATTGAGACCTGTTTCCTGCCCAGCGAGCAATTCGAGCAGCCGTGCATTCGCCACGCCGTCGTTGGCCGCAAACACCAGAGCCAGGTCAAGTCGACCATCTCGACCATTCTGCAGTTCTTCCGGGATCATCCGGTGGATCAGCAACCTGTGGTCGCCTACGTCGGCCGGCGCGGCGGCCGCTTCCGGCTCACCTCGATGTGGCAGCACCACCTGAAGGCGAATACGCGCCACTTCTGGGCGGACAAGAACCAGCGCGGCAAGATCAAGCGCCGTGCAAAGCTCACGCTCGAGCAGACCCGCTACTTGAACCGCGCCTTTCCGTATTTCACGCAAAACACCTTCGACTTCCGCGCCTCCAGGCCGTTCGAGGCCCCGGACTTCGACCCGGTCGCCTACACGCGGACCGTCTGCGCCG
>SKZP01000476.1 GCA_007127275.1 Planctomycetota bacterium | reverse complement strand
GTCTCCGTCGACAGCAGCGGCAACATTACCGGCATCTCGCTGGATACCTCACACACCGGCGGCCAGGAACTGCACAGCGCCGAGGACGGCTTCCGCGTGCAAACCGGCGTCTACTACCGCGAGCCGCTGGGCATCTCCTTCGGCGTGGAGGCCGGCATGATTGTTGACCGCGGCATCCACGACGCGCTCGGTGGCTGGGCGGCGGCCTTTGCCGTGTTCAACCTCGCGATGGTTTCCGACTCGCTCGACTGGATTGAAGTGGTCACCCGCTTCGACGTCCACCAACTCGACTTTCACAACCCCAGCCGCTCCGGCGAGTTCCGCTACCGCCGACCCGACGGCTCGCTGCGCTACTTCCTGATTGATCCGGACAACAAGCCCGCGACGTTCAACGACCAGTTCCTCGGCGGCTGGGAGTTCGCCATCACCGTCGGCCTCTCCTGGCGGGTCGACCCGTTGGTCACCATTCTTGCGCCGGTATTCAAAGGGGACTACTCCGACGCCCGCCTCGACTCGAACCAAATCGGCGTCTACGTCGACGTGAAGTTCTAACCCCCCTGCCAAATGGGATTCGTAACAAGCCCACGGGCTGCGGCCCGTGGGTCGCTCTGGTAATCCACCCACGGGCCGCAGCCTGTGGGCTTGGGAAATTACGAATCCCAAACGCGACGGGGTTTAGTAGACTGTCACAATTGAATCCGTGGGTGACACGTCGCGGGCTAAGCCCACGGGCTTCGACCGTGGGTGAGTTCCTGTTTGCGCCCGCGACCCACGGCGAAGCCCGTGGGTTTGGTGCTGCTCGGCGAAACGTCTCGCGGGAGTGCTGCGCTCAGCCGGGCTTTGTTGTCGTCGGCTTCGCTGCTCGACGTGGCTACGACCGCGCCTCCGCCGCTCGCCATCCCTCGCCTCTAGGCCCGCTGCCACTGCTATCCACCGAACATTCGCGTGACGCTGTTCACGAGCAGCGCAATCAACATCAGCGGGGCGAGCAAACGAATACAGATCTCCCACCCAATTGAGACGGATTGCTCGGAGACGCGGTTGATGCCGCGGCGCACACGCCGAATGCCGCTGAACCAGCCGAGGGTGATGCACTGCAACAGGGCAATGAGTAAGAGGGCCGTCCCGACGACCCACCGGTCAATGGCGTTGAACCAACTCCAGTCGACGAAGCCGAGCATTGCCGTGGTAATGGCCCCGCCAAGAATGGCGACGACCGCGGTGATGCGCCAACGTGCCAGTGCCCATTTTTCACGTATGGCGGCGGAGACCGCGTGCAGCAGAACAGTGGCCACGGCCAGCGCGAAGCCTGCCACGGCGAAAAAGAAGACGGCGGAGAAGAGAGCGCGGATCAGCAAAGACTCGGTACCCGCGTCGGTGAGCAGTAGCGCTTGCGGAATCATCAGCAACAAGACGCCGATTCCGTCCGCGGGGCTCTCGGTGAAGAGCGCTGGCAAGTCGGAGACGAGTCGCAGGTCGTGCAGTGCGAGAATGCCGAGCAAACTCGCGACGGCGAGGTAGGTGATGAGCGTGACGGTTGCACCGATCAGGCCGACAACGCGCGCGTTGTTCGCGACGTCGACTTCACGCGGCAAGTTCGCCGCGAGCGCAATGTGTACGCCGACGCAGAGGCCGCAGGCGAGCAAGGCATGCGAGACCGCGGCAATCCACAGCTCGGCGCTGCCCAGTCGCGCGAACTCGACGCTAAGCGCCCAGTCGAGGCCGTGAACGCCGCCGAGCTGCGGGTCCGTGGAGAGCAGCAGCGCCCGTGCCACGAAGATGAGCAACAGCACCGCCAGCAAGGGCAGCAGGTAGCGCAACACTTCGCCAAAGACGCGTGGCCCCCCGGCGACAAGTAAGGCAAGCACCCCCCACAGGGCCCCCAGTGCAAGAAACACCGTCAGACGCGGAAACGCCCATGTCGTTCCCGTGGACAGCTCCCGGCCGAACAGCTCTCGCGTCAGGAACGCCGCGGGATCCGCATCCCAGGGCAACACCTCAGGAAGTTGAATCGCGGCTTGTGCCGCATTGACCCCGTAGGTCAGTGCCCAGATGGCCACGACCACGTTCAAGCAGAGCACCACGAAGGCCACGAGCGTTCCCGCCCAGCCGAGCCATTCCATGCGGATCTGCTGCCTGCGCATGGCACGGGGTGCGGCACGTTGCGCCTGCTGGCCGAGCGCGACCTCCAACACAAGCAAGGGAAACGCAATGACAAGCAAGGCGACACTGTAGGCAACGACAAAGGTCCCGCCACCGTATTGCAGCGCAAGGGCGGGAAACCGCCACAAGAGCACCGCGCCGCAGACGGCGGCCACGGCCACGGCGAGGTAGGTCCCGCGACTGGCAAAGCGCTCCGTCACGGGCTTTTGCGCCTTGCCAATAAGCCATGCCTTGTTGGCGCCTCGTTTCAGCACAAGTGACCCGTCCTGCTACGCACCGTTGGGCCGGCCGAACAGCGTTTCAACGGCCCGTCGTTTGGGACTACGACGCGGGTTTCCTACGTTCTTTGTAGCCTCGAAACGGGATTTTTCCCCCTCC
>SKZP01000303.1 GCA_007127275.1 Planctomycetota bacterium | reverse complement strand
GCCAACTCGCTGGCCGAAGTCCACACCCGCGAGGGGGAAGATACGGTCTATCCGTTCAGCGATGAGCGTGGCCGCGCGCAACCGAGGCCGGGGAACGAAGATCGGTTCTACCGCAGCATCAACAACGCCCTCGATGCGGCGATCATCAACTTCGAAATCCGGCTCGCTCCCGAGGTAAGCGACGATGAGGAACTGCAAGCGGAAGAAGAGCGGCGCCGCTCACGCTCCGACGCATCCCGCGCCCCCTGGGCCGATCAGGACATCGACCCCGAGCGCCACAACGAATTCTACAAAGAAATCGACGGCGACCGCGTGATTACTCGGCACCAGTACGAACAGCTCGACGACGACGAGAAAGAGAAATACGAACCCCACGACCTTACCGACGGCCCGCGCACCGGATGAGCGACCCCGCGCCCGGTCATCACGTCGAGTGCATCAACCAAGGAGGACAATATGAAACGCCGATTCCTATCATGGCTGACGTGCCTTGCCGTCGGCGTCGGCACGGTGCTGCTTACCGCGCCCGCGGATGCGCAGGCTCCGGACGTGTCGGAACTCGAGCGAATCACGTTTATCGGCCCGATCAACGTGATTCCGCCGGTGGAGCCGGATATCGGTCTCTCGCGGACGATGCCGGCGGAGACGCAAATCCGCATCGACTACGCCGGGCTGCGATTTGGTTCGGACGACGATGGCAACACCGGCTGGCAGTTCTTCGCCCGCTCGCGGTGCATCGTCTGGACCGGACTCGAGCGCGGCAATCCGGTCCCCTACCAGCGCGGCGTGGACGCACAGCCCACGAGCTGGCGGCCGCTGCGCGACGCACCGATTCATGCGCGGGCCTCGCTTACGAATATCCATTCCGACGAGACGATCTTCACCAAAGACATCACCTACGACGGCGACAACATGATCGAGTTCGCCTTTCCGGTCATTCCGAATCAAACGCGCATTCTGCCCGGGATGTATCGGATCGAGGTGGTCGTTTATCTCAACCGCCAGCAGCGCGGAGTGATGCCGTTGATCTGGGAAGAGGAGGAAGATGTCGACGACCGTGGCGTCTTCTTCTTCACGCGCCTCGATCCGCGGCGAATCTCACCGGTGCGAAACAGTGCCATCGTTGGCGTCGCCGGCCGGAACGCGGGCGGTGCCTATGTCGCCATGCCGATGGGCGGCGCGGCCAGCCGCAGTCGCGCGCTGCAACAAATCGCTCGGTACGATGAGTTCGACCGCGCCTTCGAAGAACTCGACCATCGCATCGACGAACTCGACGAGGAAGAATTGATGCTGCATCAGATCCTCCAGAACGAGGTGGATCACCTGGACGAGTACCGCGACTACGCCGACGACTTCCGCGAGGATCTCGAGGAGATCCGCGAGAATGAGGAAGCCGTTCGTCAGGCGGTCAGCACCTATGCGCAACGAATGGCCGACGAGGTCGAGGACTTCACCTTGCGCCTCTGGCAGGTTTCGCGCCAGGTTTACTGGATGACGAACCTCTGCCGGCCGGACTTTCACCTGCGCGAGGGGGCCAGTGGCCCCAATCCGATGAACCCGCGCGAGCACATGGAGTATACGGTCCCCGAAATGCGCGAGCGCTTCGGCATCGGCGACGGACGCTTCCTCGACGCCGCCCCCGAGGCTATGCGCGATCGCCGCAATCCCACCGAAGACGACCCGATTACCGGAGCCTGGCACGACGAGGTGGTCGAGGGCTTCGAGGAGTCGCCGCGTCGGCAATGGCTCAACTGGCTGCGCGACGAGTGGATGCCCCAGATCAACGAGTTGCGCGAGCAGTACAACCGCCTCTTCAACGACCCGGAACAGGGCATCGAGTGGGGGATCCGCCCCGACGGTGAGACCACCTATCTCGTGCCGTTGTGGAGCGATCTCATCGGCGACTTGGGTGCCGCGATCGACCACCTAACGCCGATGGCGCAGGCCTCGGCCAATCGCCTCGCGCGGATTCACACCCCCGAGGGGGAGGACACGCGCTATCCGTTCTCCAGCGACCGTCGCGGCCGCAGGGCCACCCCGCCGCCCGACAATGACCGCCGGCACTACGGCAGCATCAACAATGCGCTGAACCGGGCGATCCTTTTCTTCGACATCACCCTTGCCCCGGAAGTCGAGGATGAAGAAGAGCTCCGGGAATTGTTGGAGCGCCGCAGCGCACGCTCCGACTCGGGGCGTCCCGACTGGTACGGCATCGAGGGAATCAATCCCGGCGAGTACGACCCGCGCAACAAGCGGTACTACCGCCATTCGGAAACGATGTTGGTCGTGCCCGAAAATGTCTTCGAAGAGATGGATGAAGAAGAGCAGGAGATGTTCGATCCGTGGTGTCCGCTCGAGGAGGAATTCGGGCACTAGCTAGGATCGCATCGCCCGCGCCAACTCGTACCGCGTGCCCGGCAGCGGCCGGGCGTTGACGTGACAACTCCAATAGGGGTAGGGAGGGCGTGGCAGCCCTCTCTACCCCTTTTGTTCGTGATGCGCCGTTGGGAGCGGACTGGAAATACCTTCCGAACGTTGAGCG
>SKZP01000128.1 GCA_007127275.1 Planctomycetota bacterium | reverse complement strand
CAGACGAGCGAGCCGCGAAGCAGGAGATTGAGCCGAGCGCAACCGGCGAGGCCGCCACCCGCGGCGGCCTGCGCGCCGTCAGCTACCTCGCATTCACGCTCAAGGAGCAGGCGGCGCACAGCCCGCTCGAGATGCGCCTCGCCGAGGCGAGCGAGCCACGTGTGGCGGAGCGCTTTCAGCGTATTGATGCACGTACCTACCCGAGCTACGTCGAGTCCCTCGCCGCTCGTGGATTCTTGCTGCCGGGGGAGCCGTATTCGCTCGGGGTCAGGTTGCCAGGGGAGACGGAGCCGCTAGGCGTGCTGATGCGCCAGGGGCGCTTCCACACCATGCTTGCCCCCGGCAGCGAGGTCGTGGTTCCGCCACGGATGCCGACGCACGACGCGACGACGCTCTCCGAAGTGATCAAGCAGGCCATCTGGCACACGGGCGCCCACGGTCTCGGCTTTCCCGTCTACGCGTTGAGTTGCTCCGCCTGTGGCGACTGCCGCTCCACGCCGCTGGCTCGCCCCGCTGTCTGCCCCAACTGCGGCCACGACAAACCCGACTACGGCGTCTTACTCGGCAACGTGTTCCAAGAACAAAGCGGCGAATCCTGAATGGCCACCGAGCCGAAGTAGAGTTGCGTATAAACCCGGATCCGTACTAAGGAGCGTTGCACCGGCCGTCCCCTCGGTCGGCGTGCCGTTGCCGTGTCGGTCGGCGGTCGTATACTGCAATCAGGACAAACCGCGGAGCGCGACGGAGCGGCGGCGTAGGGTTCATTTATGCTTACCGAAGAGCAACGGGTGGCGGTGGAGGCGCAGGGCGACGGCGAAATTGTCGTCTCCGCCGGCGCAGGCTCCGGCAAGACGCGTGTGCTGACGCAGCGCTACGTGCATTTGCTCAAACACCGCGGCGCACGGCCCGAGCAGATTGTCACCATTACGTTCACCGACGCGGCGGCGGCGGAAATGCGCGACCGCATTGCCCGGCTCTTGATTGAGCAAGGAGAGACGCGCTTTCTGCGCGAGGTCGAGGCGGGCTACATCTCGACCATCCACGCCTTTTGCCTTCGGATGCTCAAAGAGTATGCGCTGGATGCCGGGCTGGATCCGTTTGCGCGACTACTCGACGACATGGAGGCGGCACGCTACCGGGTGCGGCGGCGCGAGGCCATGCTCGCCGAGCACGAGTCGAGCATCTTGCCGTTGGTGGATCACTACGGCATGTCGGAGACGCAGCATGCCGTGTTTTCGCTTATGCAACACGGCCGCGAGCACGGGCTGACGCCGGAGGGGATGCTCGAGAAGTATGCGCTTGCGCCGGAGGCATATGTGGCGGCGCTGAAGCAGCGCGTCGAGGCGCAGGCGCTCAAGCTGCAAAACGCCTTTCTCGACGGGATTGTCGCCCTTGAGGAAATTGTCATGCCGCCGGGTTCCAAGGCGGCGCGGGCGCGGGACGAGGCGGTTGCCGTGGCGCGGAGCATGCCGCGGGACAAGCTGCTTTCGGTGGAGGTGTTGTGCAACGAGGTGCGGCGCACGCTGTTGCGGCTGCCGGACGACGGCGGGGAGCGTTTCGCGCGGGCGGTGAAGCAGTTGCGGGACAACACGGTGCGCAGTCGCCGCAAGTTTTGGCGCTGGTTTGAGCCGGACTACGAGCCTGACCGCCTGTTCGCCGAGCACAAGAACGTCATGCTGGGCATTGCCGCGCACGAGTGGCGCGTTTTCGAGCAGTACAAGCGCGACGCCGGCTTCATTGACTACCTCGACATGCTCACCGCGGCTCGCGACCTGATTGAGGCGTATCCCGAGAGGTTTCGCGAGCGCTTCCGTTACGTGCTTGTCGACGAGTTCCAGGATACGAATCCGCTACAGACGCAGATTGTGGACTTGTTGACCGAGGGGCGTCGCGCCTTTGTCGTCGGAGACGCGCGCCAGAGCATTTACCGCTTCCGACAAGCGGACGTCACGGTGTTCCGCGAGTTTGAGACACGGGCTCGCAACCCCAAGCATCCGGCGCAATTGCTCGCGCTGACGGAGAACTTTCGCTCCGTGCCGCCGGTGCTCTCGTTTGTGGACGGGCTCTTCCGTGCCATTTGGCAGCAGCGCGACACGGACTTGAGCGCGAATCCGCTTGTGCCAGGCCGCGACCTGGTTGACGAGGCGTACCGTGGCGGGTTGCTCGCCGCAACGGAGACGGTGGGGCAAGCAGGCGGCGAGGTGCAGGGTGCACCCGAGGCAAAGCGCGCAGGCCAGCTGATGCAGGCGGCGCAGTCGCCGGAGGCGGTCCTTGAGCATGGCATGCCGGGGCCGCGCGTCGAAGCGTTCTTGTTCGACCCGACGGACGAGCGCCGGCGAGAAAAAGGGCAGGCCCTGAAACGGCAGCAAGTCGTTTCGCTTGAAGCAGAGCGAATCTCGCGGCGCATTGTACACCTTGTCGAGCGGCAGCGGCCGCAGATCTTCGACCCGGATACGCAGCGGTACCGCCGGCTACGCTACGGCGACGTCGCAGTGTTACTCGGCACCCGCACCTACCTCGACACCTTCGAGGTGATGCTCGAGAGCTACCGCGTCCCGTATATCTCGCTCGGTGGTCGCGGCTTTCACACTCGGCGTGAGGTGATGGACCTCGTCAATGCACTTTCCATCACGGTCAATCCACGTCAGGACATCAAGCTTGCCGCGGTGTGGCGCTCGCCGCTGGTCGGCTTGAGCGACGACGCGCTGTTCTGGCTCTCCAAGGCGCTCGGCCCGGACGTTGAGGTAGCGTGGGCGGCGCGGCAAACCGAGGATGCCAATACGGACGCGGAAGACGAGCTTGCGGAGAAACTGCGGCCGGACCCAGTCGAGGAGTTGCCGGTGCGCGGGATACGTAAGCGCAAGCGGCTGCTGTTCGAGGCGCTCCAGTTGCCGGAGGAGATGCTTGCGGAGCGTTTGAGCGAGGCCGACCGTGCGCGCTTGCAGCGCTTCCGCGAGGCCTACCGGCGCATTACCGCGAGGCGGGCCACACTTTCCACAGCAGAGGTGCTCGCCGCCTGGATTGACGAGACGGATTTGCGTACCACCTTGCAGGCACAGCCGCAGCCGGCGCAGGCACTCTCCAACGTGGACAAGCTGTTGCAGCTTTCGCGCGAGTTTGACGCAAACGCAGGGGAGCCGGATGTGGCGCCGGCCGTCGAGGGAGAGGGCGGGCGCAACATGCTCGCGAGTTTCGTTGAGGCGCTCGAAGAGTGCCGCGCGACCGAGGCGCCCGAGGAAGATGCGCCGCCGGCGGCGGAGCCGGGCGAGGGGCTGTCGGACGCGGTGCGCATCATGACGGTGCATGCCGCCAAGGGGCTCGAGTTTCCGGCGGTGTTCGTCCCCGACCTGGGGCGGGAGTTCAACCCCTTCGTGCCCAACCGTGACGAGCAGGGGCGATGGATGTCGAATATCTGGCATCCCTCGAGGGAGTTCGGTTGCGTGGCGCAACTGGTGCGCAACCCCGGGGAAGGCACGGAAGAGACGCTCGCCTACGAAATTCAGCGCCACGACCAACTGGACGCGGAGCGCGACGAAGCGAAGCGTTTGCTTTACGTCGCCTGCACGCGAGCCCGCGAGTTCCTCTACCTCTCCGGCGCATGCGACCACCAGGCTCCGCCGCCGCCGTATGACGACGCAAAGAGCCCGGCCCAGTGGCTACGTCGCTACCTCGAACGCGAGTGCCAGGATGCCCGTGACGACGCGGACCCGCTCGTGGCGAGCGCCACGGAGCCGCCGCCCCCCGAGGTCACCACGGAGCCGCCGCCCGAGGCGAACGACGCGCGAGCAACGGACGCGGTAGACAAACCGAACGCCGAGCAGCAACGGCAAAGCACCGGGGCACAGGTGCTCTCGCTGCGTGTCGACGAGGAGCGTCGCGTGGTGATTCGCAAGTGGGAGGATGTGCCGGCACCTCCCGAGCGTGCGCCCATTCGCAGGCTTGCGGACTTTGTCGGCGAGGAGCTTGCCGCGAACGTGCCGTTGTCCTGGCCGCGCGAGCGACTCGGCAACGACGCGCCGGCCTACCGCGCCCGCGTCCTTGAACACGCCGAGCGGCTGCTCGCCAAACCACAGCTTGCGCCACCGAAGCCGCCGGTGATCACCGCCACGGCGCTGGCAACGTACCTGAACTGTCCGTTGCGTTACTACATCACCCACGTCCTTGGCCTCGACGACTTCACGTTAATGCGGCAAGGCTTGCTTCCCCTGTACGGTGACGCCGCGCCCGACGAGCAAGAACCGCCACTGGAGCCCGCACCGGCCTTTCATTCCTTGAGCCTCGACGCGGAAAATGCACTCGGCGAGTCGCCGCCGGATCCGAACGAATTCGACGGCGAGTTGCGCGGCCGCGACATTGGCTCGTTCCTGCACCGCACGCTCGAATTGATGCGTCTCGGTCGTTTGCTGCCCGGGCTGCAACGCGGCGAGGGCCCCGGCGAGCATCTCGCGCAGGCGCTGCAGCGTGCCGGCGTGCCGAGCACGCAGCGTCCGGAGGTGCGCGAAATGATTGAGGGCTTCTGGCAAAGCGAGATTGTCGAAGAGATGCGCGACGCCACCGCCGTGGAACAGGAGGCCCCGTTCACGCTGGAGCTCGCCGAAGATGCCGGAGCGGTGGTTGGCGCCATTGACCTTTGTTACCGCAACGCGAACGGCGAGGTGACGGTGGTCGACTACAAAACGACTCATGTGTCGACCGAGGCGGACCTCCAGCGCGCACTTGCCGAGTATCTCGGCCAGCTCGGCCTCTACGCCCTTGGGGTCGCGGCGCGCTACGGCGTCCACCAGGTGCGCGCCGCGCTCGCGTTCTTGCGACACGACCGCGTGGCCTGGCACACCTTTGACGCGGAAGCGCTCTCCGCACTGCGCCGCGACGCCACCGAGGCGCTGCGCTGCCTTGCCCACGGCGACTACGAGCCGCGCCGAGAGCCGTGCCGTACGTGCCGGCAATTGGGGCACACCGGCTGCGCGCGCACCTTCGAGCCCCGAGTCATGTGAGCCGTGGTTACATACCGAGATCTGCGGCAAACGACGGGTAGCCGCGAGGCGTCGCCGAGCACGCACATTCCGCACTCGGCACTGCATCGCGGCTACACTCGTGACTTACCCGCAGATCCGGGGACGTAACGTACCGTCCTACTCGTCGTCATCGCCTTGCGGCTCGTCGCCGTTTGACTCTTCTTGCGGCTCGTCCTCTTCCTCGTCGCTGTCGTCGCCAGCGTCTTCTTCACGCTCGTCGCTCTCGCCGTTGCCGTTCTCGCCGTTGCCGTTCTCGGCTTCTGGCGTGCCGTTGCCCTCCTCGGCGTCGTCCTCCTCGGTGTCCTCGTCCTCGTCGGGGCGTGCCGCGTCGTCGGCCTCGTCGTTTTCCTCGGCGTCGTTCTCGTCGTCCGGCCGCGCCTCGGCGTCGTCGGCTTCGGCCTCCTCGTCCTCGGCGGCCTCCTCTTCGAGTTCCGCGAGTACCAGTTGCACGGCCCGCTCGAGCTGGGGATCGCGGTCGTTGGCGACGTCTTCGAGCGTTTTCACCACGACGACGTCGGGTTGCACGCCGTGGCCTTCGAGGTTGTGCCCGTCGACGCTGAAGAAGCCCACCATGGGAATGCGCAACTGCGAGCCGTCGCGAAGCTGGATGTTGCGCGTGCCAATTACCCCGCCGGGGGTTTCCGTGCCCACAACAAGGCCGCGGCCGGCTTGCTGGAACATGTGCGGAAAGACCTCGGCGTCGCTGAAGCTGCGCTCGTTGACGAGCACAATCACCGGCTTGTTCCACGTTACCTGTGGCGTCGGCACCTGGCGGCCACCGCGCGGATGCATCACGCCGCGGGTTTCGCGGGTGAAGATGTCCATCAGTTGGTTGTGGATGTTGCCGCCGCCGTTGTTGCGCACGTCCAGCACGAGTGCGTCGTGGCGGTTGCCGACGGTTTGGATCCAGCGAGTGATCTTGCTCAGGTTTTGCGGGTTCATTCCGCTTAGGTGCACGTAGCCGACGCGGTTGCGGCTTTGGCTGGCGACGAGGCGCATGTTGCGCCGCTCCCATTCGTGTTGCTCGAGCGCCTGGCGCTGTTGGGCGCTGGCAAGCTCCACCTCGACGCGACGGGCACGGTCCCACTCTTCGCCGGTGCTGACGAGGAGAGTGACGTCGCGCTCGCCGGTAAGCAAGCGGAAGAAATTCACGTCGGGGCGCAAGCGCGTGCCGTTGACGGCGAAGATGTGATCCCCTGGACGCACCCACGCCTGGTCGAGCGGTCCGTTACGCAGCGTTTCCTTGACGCGCATTGCGAAGCCGCGCGGCGTGTGCACGAGACGAAGCTCGCCGCCGAGGTAGCGCAATTGTGAGTCCGGATTCGGATTCGGTCGCGGGCGCATGTAGCCCATGTGCGAGGCGCCGAGTTCGCCGAGCGCGCGGTTCATCAGAATGCTGAACTCGGCGTCGGTGCGGCACTGCTCCACCAGCGGCAAGTAACGCTCACGCACCGAGTCCCAGTCGACGCCGTGCATCTGCTCGTCATAAAAGCCCGCACGCAGCGCGCTCCACGCCTCGAGGAACAGGTTGCGGTAGTGCTCGCTCAACGGGCGCTCGATCTGGGCGAGCATGGGGACGCGCTCCGGCGTCACCACGCGCTCCGGCGTCTCGACGCGCATCAACTCGCCCTCCGACTCGAACATCACGTAGCGGCCGTCACCGGAGAACAGCGGCAAGCGCCCCTGGCCGAGCGACATGGTGGCTCCGCCGTCGAGTGATCCGAAGCGAATCTCCGGCAACTGCCCCTGCGTATTCATGTCAATGGATTCGAAGACGACGAAGCGTCCGTCGGGAGAGATCCGCGGCACCTGTTCGTACCGCGCGCTGTTGAAAAGCTCACGCGGATTCGAGCCGTCTCGCTCCATGATCCAGATGCCCTGTTGCCCTTGGCTGCGCGCGGAGTCGAAGACAATGTATTCGCCGCACGGCGTGAACGTCGGGTCGTCGTCGGAGCCCGGGCTGTCGGTGAGTTGCGTCACTTGCGTGGGGTCTTCCAGCTCGACGAGGAAGATGTCGCGCTGCCCCCCGCGGTCGCTGGCAAAGACAATGGCGTCCCCTTCGGGCGAAAAGTCGTGGTAGAAGTCCCCCTCTTGCGAGTCGGTGATTTGCGTCGACTCGTTGGTGCGCAGGTCGTGCACGAAGATATTCGACGTATCACCGCTTTGTCGGAAGTAGGCAATGCGCACGCCGTCCGGGCCGAGCCGCGGCCACTGATCGAGGTGCTCCGAGCCGAAGAGTCGCTCGGCACGGCCTCCGTTGACCGGCATGGACCAGATGTCCCCTTCCAGCGAGAAGACAATGCGCTCGTCGTTCGCGTCGGCCTGCTGCAGCCCCTTGTCGACAATGCGCCGCCGCATCGACTCCTGCGTGTCGTCCTCGAGTGCGTAGACCACGAGGCGCTCCGGCTCGAAGGCGTGCTCGTCCTCTTCGGACTCGGCAATCTCGGCGGTTGCCATGGGTAGCAGATACAACTCGAATTCCCGCGCAAAGGCCACCGCATCCTGTTCTGGCGTGTAGCGCATCGACTCAATGCCGTCGTGCGTTTCGAAGAACGTGAGTTGTTCAGGCGCTGGCGCGTCCTCTTCCTCGCCGTCGCCGTTGCCCTCGCCCTCCGCTGTGGCCGCGGGCAACGCCTGGCGGTAAAGATTGAACTGGCCGTCCGCCTCGGCGCGGTACAGGACGTACTCGCCGCAAGCGGTAATGTGCGGATTGAAGACGTTGTAGCGCGACTCGGTCAGTCGCGTCGGGATGGCCTGCTTGCCCTCGGCAAGCGGTTGTATGTAAACGTCGTACGCGGCGCTGCCCTGGTAGCGGCGTTGCCACGGATCGGCGATGCCACGGGACATGGAGTAAACCAGCCGCTCGCCGTCGCTGCAGACGTGGCCGTGATAGGCGCCGAAGCCCGTAAGCCGCGTCGGCGTGCCGCCGTTGATTGGCAACCGCCACAACTCAATGCTCAGCGAGCGGGTCGACATGATGATCAGCGCCTCGCCGTCCGGCATCCAGGCCATGGGATAGTCCGTGCTCGACGTAAAGGTCAACTGGCGCGGAGCCCCGCCGCGGGCAGGGATCAGGTAGACGTTGTAGGCGCCGTCGCGGTTCGACGCGAAGGCGAGCGTCTGCGAGTCGGGGGAGTACAGCGGTGTGGTGTCGTCCGCCTCGTGACGCGTCAGCCGTCGCGCTTCGCCGCCGCTGCCTTCGGTTTGCCAGATATGGCCGCCCTGGGTAAAGGCAATCTGCGAGCCGTCCGGCGCAAGGTGCGGGTGTCGAATGTTGCGCAGCACCGTCGCCCCTTCGGGGAGATCTTCGGCCTCGTCAGCCGCGGTGCCGTCGCCGGGTTGCGCACTTGGCTCGGCAAGCACGGGCGTGGCAAACAGCAGCGCAAGCAGTACGCAAGTGAAGGTGCCGCGAATCAACATTCGGTGCGAACTCAAGTCGGGAACGAGAGCGAGGGTGCGAGTCATGGATGCCATCTCCTTGCCACTGCATGTGCGAACGCCAGTCGCGGTCGGGTGAACGACCACGGGTTCATAACTTGTCGCAACGAAGGTACCTATTCGCGCGGCGGTCGCAACAGACAGCCCGCCCCGCCCGCGCAACGGCTGTACGACAACACCGCTTGATACGCATTGAAACGGTCAAACAGAAGCGCCGTTTAATCCGCGTCGCAATTGGGTTTCGCACGGGTAGCAAGCCCACGAGCTGCGGTCAGCGGCCCGTGGGCTTAAATCTACGGATCTCAATGTGCCGCCGGTTGAGGAGACACCGGCACGTCAAGGTCTCCAATGCAACACCCGGTACCACAGGGTTCCCTTTGAGTGCCGTCGAGCGCAGCAACTGGATGCCGCCGGGCGCAGCAACTGGATGCCGCCGAGCGCAGCAACAAAAAAGGGGACGTTGAACGGGGACGAGGCCTTACGAGCCGTTGTCGCCCATTGTGCTCCGGCCGCCGTCGCGTTTCCCTTCGAGGCGACGGCCCTCGGCGTCGTCGCGGCGCACCGGCAGCGCGAGGATAAATTGCGTCCCCTTTCCCGGCTCCGAATGCATCAGCAGCCGACCGCCGTGTTCTTCGACAATCCGCTTCACCGTCGGCAGCCCGAGTCCGGTGCCGCCGCGCTTGGTCGAGTAGTATACGTGGAAAATGCGGTCGAGCTCCTCCGCGGCAATTCCGGGGCCCGTGTCCGTGACCTCGAGCATCACCTCGTCGCCGTCACACCAGGCGCGCAAGAACAGCTCTCCCCCCTCGCCCGTCGCCTCCATGGCTTGGCGTGCGTTGATCACGAGGTTGAGCAGGGCCTGTTTCAGCTTGTCCGCGTCGGCAGGGATGCGCGGCAACTCGCCGCCAATGATGCCGAAGCGCAGCAGAATGCGTCGTTGTGTAAGCTCCGGCTCGACGAAGTCCGCGACCTGTTGCATCAATTCGCCGACGTCGACGAGGTCCAACGTCAGTTCGGCGCCGCGCGCGAACGCCAAGAAGTCGTCGAGGATGTTTTCGAGGCGGTTCACCTCTTCGGTGAGCGTCTGCAGCTTGCGTTGTGTCTTGCGTTCGCGCGGCGAATCTTCGAGTCCGCGTCGCTCTTCTTGCAACAGTTGCAAGTTCAGTTTCATCGTCGAGAGCGGATTGCGGATTTCGTGCGCAAGTCCGCTGGCCAAGCGACCGAGTTGTGCAAGGCGGGAGGGGTCGCCGCGCGGAACCTCGCGGTTGGGCCGGCCCGCCAACGGCGGCGGCACACGTCCGCTCTCCGGCTCCGTCGAGGGCGCGGCGCCCTGACCGTTACCGCGAGGATCGGCGACATTGTCGTCAAACGGTTCGTTCATGACGTCTGCGGTGCCCAAGCCTTTGCGTCGTTTCTGCCGTTACGTTGGCACAACGTGGCAGGATTGTACCGGGAAACGCGCGACATT
>SKZP01000544.1 GCA_007127275.1 Planctomycetota bacterium | reverse complement strand
TGTAGGAGCGGTGCGAAAAGTAGCGGTGATAGCCGGCGCTGACCCCGAACATGCGCAGGTAGTAGGAGCCGATGCACAACGGGATGCCCCACCAAACGAACTCCGTGGTGAGCAGCAACAGCGGCGAGAGGTGCATCAACAGGAAGGGCAACGCGCCTACGGTCATATAGAACCGTGACCGTGGCCGAGGCGTGGTTTGTGCAGTTTCGGACTTGAACGTCGTGGGGTGCGCTTTTCCGAGGAGGCTGGGTGTTTCCATAGGCGGGTGAGGCATGTAGGTCGCGTTCTTCCCGCAAGTGGCCGAAGGCAAGCGTAGCGGGAAGAAACGCTGTACCGGAACTCAATCTATGAAGCCGCGCACGCCATCCATTGGCTTGCCCTGGGCTGCGCACCGGTTGGCGCAAGTGCCGAACGACGTCGACCGAGGGCGTGTCTTCCAAACCCCTCGAAAGGGCCGAGCACGGTAGCCCAACGTTAACACGGCCGCGCCGGACAAAGGAAGGGAACTCGCTTTCGGTGCATCCCCGGGGGAAACACGCACCAGATGCACCTCGGAGAACGGGGACATCGCCAGTTTGGGGAAGCGTGGCGGCCACCCCACGGCTTCGCCCGAATGCTGGGCGCAAGCCCTGCGCCGCTCCGCCCGCGGGATGGGCAGGGCGGGCACGGAGGCCTGCCCTACGTACGTGGTTCCGTCCAAACATTTTTTCTGCAGCAAGAGCCGGCTGCAGCCTGCACGGGCCCGGGCCGTTACCGCGGAGGCGTTCGTTGTGCGACCGTGATACGCTAGGCTACGCTAGGCTACGCTAGGCTACGCTAGGCTACGCTAGCTCGTTGCACGCGAAGGCAACGACGACGACGAGTGCGAACCGGCGCAACCCGAGGTGGATGATGAGTGACATCGCCGCCAGCAGTTTTCAGATCCTCGAAGCCCAGGACATCGAGATTGTCTCGGTGGCCACCGGCCGCCGTGCCACGTTGGAGGTGGCAGTGCGCGAGGGGTGGGTGATTTGCGAGCACTGCGGCTCGCCGTATGACCCGGCCGACGTGGAGTTGTTGCGCGAGGAGGATGCGGAGGCGCGCTGCATCTCCGACGTCTGCCGCAACCGGCGCCAGCCGTTGGGCACGGTGCCGCTGCCCATTGAGCGGATTGTCGTTTTTGCGCGCGCCCGGATGCACCGCGACTTTCGCCACGGTCTGCTCTACCGGATTTTTTACGAGCACGACGACACGCACATTCACCCGCATTTCGCGCTCAAGGAAGAGGCTCGCGAGGCGGCGGACGCGACCGAGAAGGGGGGAACAAGCGGCCAGACCCAACCCACGGTTCGCGAGGAGAACTGGCTCAACCGTGGCCTTGTGCTGACGAAGCGCAAGCGCGGCCGCTTCGTCTCCTGGGTGCCCATTGGACTGCCCGCGGCCGAGCCGCCGCCCTCGTCGCCGGAGGCAACGGACTCATGAACGTGCACAGGTGCCAAGCCGGGGGGACGGGCACGGACGCTCGTTCGAGGCGACGCCGGGGACCGAGGAGCCGTCGTTCGTCACGGGGGGCGCCGGACAAGGCGCTTCGGGGAGTCGCGCTGCTGCTTGGCGTGGCCGCGGTGGTGGCGGGCTGCGAGCAGGGGGCGCCGAGGATCGAGGATTCGGCCATGGTAAGGCCGGTGGCGCGGGACGAGCCGCGGCCGAGACCCGCGCTGACGCCGAGCGTCGAGGAAAGCGAAGAGCCGGCGGAAACGGAGTCGGGGCTACGTGCCGACTTGTATGCGGATTTGTCGTTGCACGTGACTGCCGTGGTCGAGGCGCTTCCCCAAGGTGCGCGTCTTGCCGTCGCCCCGGTTTACGGACCCGAGGAGCCGGAAGAAGCACGTGCGCTGACCGACCTCATTGCGACCCTCGCGCACCGCAACGGTGCCGCATTGATTCACCCGGCGTTCGCTCTTGTCGCCTTTGACGACTTCGGCTTCGCCCCGTCCGAGGTCGAGGATTCGCAGGCGCTCTACGACTTCGGCAGCCGTGTCGGCGCGGCGTTTGTCGTCGTGCCGCGCGTGCCCCACTGGCAGGGCGAGGTGCCGAGGGACGAGCAGAACCTGTTCGAGTTGCACGTGTACGACGTAGCCGCACAGCAACAGCTCGAGGAGGCGACCCGCCGCGTCACGCTTTCCTTTGACACGCTGGCAAGTCCCCGGCGGCTGCGCCGGGACGAATTGCGTGGTGTGCACTCGCTCACGGTCGAGCTTGCGCAGCTCCAGCCGCTCGGCCTCGACGTCGCGCTGCTCGTGCGCGACTCGTTTGCCGCTGCGCCGCGCGAGGTCGAGCTCGGCGAGCCGTTGTCGGAGGGGCAATACGTGAAGCTGTTCGTGCGCGCGAACCGACGGGCGCGGTTGTTCGCCGCAGGGATGTGGGAGGACGGGACACTGGTACCGTTGAGCGGCGACCCGGTCGGCTGGGGGTCGCTACGCGACGACGAAGAGATTGCCGAGACGCTTGCGCGGTACGAGACACCGCTCGAGGTCGGCGAGAAGGTCGAGCTTCCGCAGGCAAGCTGGATTCGACTCAAACGGGGGGGGCGCCTCGCGCTTGTGCTGGAAGCGCGCGTCGACGTCGAGCCGACGCGGTGGTTCGTGCCGCCGGGGAGCCGTGCGTTCGTGGGGACGCGTCCGGTGCTCTGGCTGCGCGAGCAGGAGACCCGCGAGCGCATGGCGCTCTCGCTCGAGCGGCAGCAAGCGGCGCTCACCCAGGGCGACTCCGAGGCGCAGTCGCCGCAACCGCGCGGTACCGACTGGGCGGCAACGTGGCGTCGCGCCGCGGCCGACCGGCGCCGCGAACTCGTGCTGTGGGCCAACGCCCTCGCGCGGCTCGCAACGGCGGAGGCCCAAACCGAGGTCGACGGGTATCCAAGTCGCTTGCCGGACCCGCTTCCGTACGTGGCGGCGCACGCGCGGAAGGTTCCGTTGGAGAGCGGTCAACGCTTTCGCCTTGTCGGCGAGGATGCGCTGACACTCGAGCGACCCGGCGGCGAGGTGCTCGAAGGGGTGCGCGTGCCTGATAGGGGCAAGACGACCATGCGGCTTGACGCTCACCGACTCGTGTTGCACCGCACCCCACGCAGCGAGCGGACAACGCCCGAGGAGATGCGCGTGGAGCCGCATCAGGCCGCGGGTTTGCGCGGCGCCGTGGTCATGCTCGAGCTTACGGTACGCGAGAAGCAGGAGTGATCCGAACGCGGTGCGTCCCGACACGTGCGTGTCCACAGAAGGCATGCCGCACATTTCACTGTTCGCGGCGGGTGCCCGGCACACGGCGCCACAGCGGGCCGCATGCCCGGGCGTCTGCGGCGGGATCTTTGCGTTAATGGATGGTGCCGTCGAGGTGCGCGCCGACGCCGAGGTGACCGGCGGGGCGCGAAACGGGTGCGACCCACAGGCGAGGCCCGTGGGCTTGGGTACGTGACAGTACGGAGCACCCGGCGCTACGCGGCCCGGCGGTCGCTCTTGCGGCGGCGCGGGGCGTACCTGACGCGCTCAATGGCGGCCCCTAGCTGGATGAGCTTTTGTTCAATGCGGTCGTAGCCGCGGTCGAGGTGCTGCACCTGATGCATCTCCGTCTCGCCTTGCGCGGCAAGGCCCGCGAGAATCAGCCCCGCCGAGGCGCGCAGGTCGGTCGCCTTGACCGGCGCGCCGCTCAGGAACTCCACGCCTTGCACCACGGCAGTCGGGCCGTTTTTGCGGATTTGCGCTCCCATGCGGTTGTACTCGGAGACGTGCATGTAGCGGTCCGGGTAGACCTTGTCGGTGATGACCGAGATACCGTCGGCCACCGACATCAGCGCCATGATTTGCGCCTGTGCGTCCGTGGGATACCCCGGGTAGGCGAAGGTCGTCACGTCGACGGGCTTGATGTAGCGGCTGCCGCGAACGCGGACACTTTGCGCGGAAAGGGCCTCGACGCTCGCCCCGCATTCGCGCAACACCTCGGCGACCGCGACCATCTGATCCGGCCGGCAGCTTTCAATGCGGACGTCGCCGCAGGTGATGGCCGAGGCAATCATGAACGTCTCCGCCTCGATACGGTCCGGAATCACCTCATGCGTGGCGCCGCCGAGGCGTTCGACGCCATGTACGGTGATCCGCGGCGTGCCCGCTCCCTCAATCTGCGCGCCCATGGCGGTAAGAAAGTCCGCGAGGTCGACGACTTCCGGCTCGCAGGCGGCCTGCTCAATCACGGTGGTGCCGCGGGCAAGGGTGGCGGCCATCAGCACGTTGGCCGTGCCAGTAACGGTGGAGCCGAACGGGCCGCCAAGGAAGATGTGCGCTCCCGTGAGGCCCACCGTGGTTCCTTCGAGGTAGCCGTGCACCGTCTGCAGCTCGGCGGCGAGCGCCTTGAGCCCTTTGACGTGCAAGTCAATGGGGCGCGTTCCAATCACGCAGCCGCCGGGGTGGGCGACCTGGGCCCGTTTGCGCTTGGCAAGCAGCGGGCCGAGCACACAGATGCTGGCGCGCATTTGGTGGACGAGGTCATACGGCGCGGTACTGATCGACTCGTCGGCGACTTCCGTGCGCACCGTACCTGACGCGAAGCTCGTGCGCATGCCGAGGCCGTCGAGAATGTCGAGCATCAAGTGCACGTCGCTCAGGTCGGGCACGTTGCGAATCTCGCACGGCTCTTCGGTCAGCAATGTCGCCGCGAGAATGGGCAGCACGGCATTCTTCGAGCCCGAGGCGTGCACGGTGCCCTGCAGGCGTCGCCCGCCGTGAACGACAATTTTGTCTAGCATGATGCGTCTCCAAGACAGCAAAGGAACGGCTCGCTGTCCTCATGTCGGTCGTTTGCGACGCAAAGCTTGAGTCTCTTGCCGTGATTTCGCACCGTGTGCATACGCACCGTGTGCATACGAAGCTGCAACGGTGGCGGAGGTGTCGCGCCCACACAGGTACACACGGCTACTCGCGGATTTCGCCTCCCCCCGGCAATTGCTCGTTTTCCTTTCTTCGAGGCTCGACGGAAATGACAAGCCGCCCGGTATTTATGGTTGTTGCCTGCGTCGTGTGGTTTGCCGGTGTGCTTGCCGCGTTGGGCTGTACCCCGTGTGCGAAGCCGTATGACTTTGTGCAGGCCTACGCCGTCGCCGGGGAAATCCGGCCCCACGAGGGTGACGGAGATGCGTCTGCCGAGGAAGGCACGGCCAGCACAACGTGGGTGGTGGAGGTGCGAGCGGTTGCCGAGTCCCACGCAGAGGCGAAACACCGCGCCCGGGAGGCCGCAGCCCTTTCCGTGATGCCGGAGCTTGCGCACAGCGCACGTGTTGCCAGTGGCCAAGAGGAACGCAACGACGACGTTGCCTTGTGGGTGGAACTGCTTGCGTCGGCAACCGAACTGACCGAGGAGTCGGCAGTGGAGGACCGCAACGAGATTGTGCAACTCACCGCGCAAGTTCGCGTCCGTGGCGCACCACTGGATGAGTACCTGGAAGCGACGCTGGCGGAGGAGTAGAACTTATCTCATACCGCTTGCCACTCGGCGAGCTTGGTCTGGAACTCCTTTTCCGTCAGCACGGCGAGGCCGAGTTGTTCCGCCTTTTTTAGTTTGCTGCCTGCCTTTTCGCCAGCGACGAGGTAGTCGGTGTTTTTGCTTACGCTGCCACTGACCTTGGCGCCGAGGGCTTTTACGCTGTCGGCGGCCTCGTCGCGTGTGCAACTCTCCAGCGTGCCGGTGAAGACGAACGTTTTGCCCGCAAGCGGCTGCGGCGCCTCCGGCTCCACTGCGGCGAACAGGTCGCGCTTCTTCACCCCCCCCTCCGCGGGTACCTCGGCGACCTTGCGGCGCTGCGGCTCCACGGGACGCACGCCCACGCGCAACAGGTCCCGCACCATCTCCCGCGCATCCGGGTCGGCGAAGAATTGCTCGACGCTCTCGGCAATGCCGGGGCCAATCTCCTCAACGGGCAGCAACTGCTCCGCGGTGATGCTCAAACCTTCTTCGCTGTCGTAACTCGCCGCGTCGAAGCCGGCCAAGTCCTTCAGCGAGAAGTGATTCGCAAGCACAGTGGCGACGTGCTCGCCGACCAGCGGAATGCCGAGCGCGAAAAGAAAACGTCCCAGTGGCGGCTGCTTCGTCGCTTCAATGGCGTCGAGCAAGTTCTGTGCGCTCTTTTCCCCCAGGCGCTCGAGTTGCACGAGGTCGTCCTTGTTCAGCCGGTACAGATCGCCGAAGGTCTTCACGAGCCCCTTCTCCAAGAGCGCCGTGGCAAGCTTTTCGCCGAGGCCGTCAATGTTCATGGCCCGCTTGGCGGCGAAGCCGAGCAGGCGTGCGTGCAACTGCGCGGGGCACCCCTTGCGGTTGGGGCAGTAGTAGGCGACACGCCCCTCTTCCTTCTTCACCGCCGTACCGCAAACGGGGCAGTGGCTCGGCATCTGCCAGCGCGTTTCGTTGCCGCTGCGCTTGTCGGTGATCACACGAGTAACCTTGGGAATCACGTCGCCGGCGCGCTTGATAAAAACGGTGTCTCCAATGCGCACGTCCAACTCGTCAATGTAATCCATGTTGTGCAGTGTGGCGTTGCTGACCGTGACGCCGCCGACTTGAACGGGCTTGAGCTTTGCCACCGGCGTCAGCGTGCCGAGCCGGCCGACCTGTGCATCAATCCCTTCAATCAGCGTCGTCGCCTCCTGCGCGGGATACTTGTATGCAATGGCCCAGCGCGGCGAGCGGCTGCGCATGCCGAGCGTTTCCTGGTGCTCGACGCGGTCCACCTTCACGACGACGCCGTCAATGTCGTAGCCGAGTTGGTTGCGCTTCTCGCCGAGCATGCCAATGAAGGCGCGCACCTTTTCTTCGTTGCCGTGCACGCGGTACTCGCTGATGGGAATGCCGAGCGTGTCGAGCATGTCCATGTACGCCTGGTGCGTGCTCGGCGTGTAGCCCTCGAGCTTGCCCCAGCCGTAGGCGAAGAAGACGAGGCCGCGCGTGGCGGTAATGCGGCTGTCCAGCTGCCGCAGGCTTCCCGCGGCGGCGCTGCGCGGATTGGCGAAGGGCTGCACGCCCTGTTCGAGATGCTGGCGGTTCACCTTCTCGAACGCGGCATGCGGCAGCAGGATCTCGCCGCGCACTTCGAGCCACACGGGAATCTTCGCGTCCTTCGTGGCCGTGGCGTGCAGGTCCAGCGGCACGTTCTGTACCGTGCGAGCATTCGCAGTCACTTCTTCGCCGGTGGTGCCGTCGCCGCGCGTCGCCGCGGAAACAAAACGGCCGTTCTCGTAGTGCAGCGCCACAGCGAGGCCGTCGTATTTCGGCTCCGCGGTGAACGTCAACTCGAAGTGTTGCGGCTCCTTGCCGTGCGCCTTGGCAAGCTCGGTGCGCACGCGGCTGAACCACGCGTCGAGTTCGGCGTCCTCGAGCGCGTTGTTCAGCGAGAGCATGGGCACGTCGTGCCGAAACTTCGTCAGCTTCTCGGCGACCTGGCCGCCGACTCGCTGCGTCGGCGAGTTCGGATCTTGCAGCGCCGGGTGCCGTTTTTCGAGTTCTTGCAACTCGCGAAACATCGCGTCGTACTCCGCGTCGGCAATGACGGGGTCGCCGAGCGTGTAGTAGCGGTAGTTGTGGTAGTTCAGTTGCTCGCGCAACGAGAGCGTTCGCTGCCAATGCTCGGCAGAGACGCCCTCGGGCGGCGGTTGGTGCGCAACGGATGATTCTCGCGACATAATACAACCAGCAATGACGACCGGGGCAAGAACTCCCCAAGACCTACCGGCGGGCGGAATTGTACATGCCCGGTATTGCGGATAAAGATGGTTCGGCACCCGTTGAAGCGTAATGAGAAAGGGAAGCGCAGGGTGCAAGCCCTGCGCCCCCCTTTTCGGCAGAACTACGCGAGGACCGTGGGGCCGCCGTTTGTTATCTCGCCAGGTGGTACAGCAGCGGCAACAACTCCTCGGCGCTTTGCAAGCGGTTTTCCGGTTCGCGTGCCATTAACACGAGGATCAAGGCGTTGACCTCGTCGGGAATGGACTCGTCCATGTGCTTGGGCGAAAAGAAGTCGTCGGTAAGGCGTGCTTTGCACAAATCCACCGGACGCCGCCCAAGGAACGGCGTACGGCCCACGAGCATTTGGAACCAGGTGACGCCGAGGGCGTAGAGGTCGCTGGTCGGCTGCGCCGCGTGACCGCGCCACTGCTCCATGGGCATGTACAGCGGACTTCCCTTGACGTTCGAGCCGTCGGCAAGCAGCATGCGCCGCGGCAAACCCAACTCGGTCAGCACGACCTGCTCGTTGGAGAGAACGTGCACGTTCGTCGGCTTGACGTTGAGGTGCACCGTGCCGGCCGCATGCACCGCGGCAAGCGCCTCGGTGAGCTGAATCATCCACACCAGCGACTGCTCGAGCGTCGCCGTGCCGTGGTCGCGAATCCACTCTTTCAGCGTCGCACCGGCGACCCGTTCGTAGCCGGCGAAAACAAGGTCGAGGTGGCGCCCTGCCTTGATCAGCGGAGCAAGAGTCGGGTGGCTCACCGCTTGCGCGGCCTCGGCGAGGCGCTGCATCTCTTCCCAGGCGGCCTCGGACTCATGCGGCGCGCGGCGTGCGAGCTTGAGTACCGCATCACCCGCGGAAAACAGCGTCGTGCCTCGGGTGAGCTTTTCTACCAGGGCAAAACCGCCGACGCGCATGCCGGCCAACTCCTCGAGCCCCGGCGGATCCTCAACGTAGGCAAGCTTGCCGAGCCGGCGCACGTCTCCCTCGAGCACCGTCTTCGGCTCCTTGACCGGCTCGGGAAACACCGGCACTGGCTGCAACTCCCCAGCCGGCGGCGGCGGAGAAACGGAGGTCACCTCCATCTTCTCGCTGCGAAACGGCGCCCCCGCCTCACCGGGCAGCGGCACCGCGACCGGATCCACGGCAATCGGCTCCGCCACGTTGTCGTTCTCGTTGGCTCGCTGGACTGGCAGCGGATTCTCCGCGTGTTCAAGGCCCTGGGGAGTATGTTCGGAGTGCCCGTGCAACGGCGCCGCCGGCTCGCCGGGGACGTCGTTCGCCGCGGCAGGGCTGGCCGTCTGCCCTTCCACGGCCTGGGCAAAGGCAAGCCCTTCGAGGTCAATCGAGGGGGCGGATTCCGGTGGCGGCACATACTCGCCGAGATTCGTCATTTGCGGCTCGACCGCTTCCGCGAGCGGATGCGCCGGTGCAGCCTCCATGGGCAACTCGCCCAACGGCGCCTCCGCCCCGGCTTTCGCCGGAGGAGGCGGGGGTGGCGGCGCCGTTTCAGCGGCGTCCTTTTCCCCGCCCGCGGATTCCATGTTCTGGCTCGAGGCGTCTTCTTTGTAGACCAGCAACTCGCCGAGAGAGTCGTGCAACACCTCCGCCTCGCCCGTCGACGTGGCGGCGAGCAAGTTCTCCAGCGCTTCTACGAGGGTTTTCTTGTTGCGCACCAGCACGATAATTTCCGTTCCGATGCTGACCCGAGCGATCTCTGTCCAATATGGCCCCTCGCTCGACTTGGTTAGCGGGATCACGAGGCCAGAACTCCACCTAAGGTGATAGCCACTGCCATTAAGGGAAATGCTGGCCGCTAGACCCGAGTTATTGCGCCCCATCGGGTTTGGTGAGATCGTGGCGAAAGCTCCAAATGTGGAGTTGGATATGCCAAAAGAGTTTCCCGCGGCGTCCACTAAGCCGGTAACGGGTTCGCTCAATTCCGCACTGCGACCAAGGTGCAGCGACAGCCTTTGCTTTGGAAAGGATGGCAGGACTTGCGCGACAAGGGTCAGTCGACGGGAGTGTTCCATGGCTTGGCCTATGGGCGAACCAAGGATATCGTTGGACCAATCTTGGAACTCATCGATCGCGATCTCGCATACACGGTCACGTAGTTCTTTCTGTTCCCAGGCCTTGCGAAGTCGCGCTGTAGAGTTGCTCGACCGGATCCAGTCGTCGACATAGGGG
>SKZP01000084.1 GCA_007127275.1 Planctomycetota bacterium | reverse complement strand
GGACGAGCCTCCGCGCCCGCCCTTGCGCTCGGTGATGGCATGCGTTGGGACGTCCCTTGCTTGGGCAAAGGGGCGACGACACGCGGTGACGCGAGGGGCGCCTTCACTTCGTCGCTTGCGTAGCGCTCGCTTCGAGCCGGCCAAACCCGGGCACGACCTTCTTGATGCTCTGCGGTAACAGCGACAGTACCCGCGTGAACGTTGCCACGACCAGGCGGCGCACGTCGGCGTAGAGTTGGGAAAAATCAACTCGGTACTGAACGGCGTCGACGAAACAGAGGAACAGCCAAAGCGCCGGGATGATCACGATCAACCACGGCTCGACGTGCTCGCGAAGTGTGGTCTGCGCAATGGCGCTCGCAATTCGCGTTTCCTCGACGCCGAACCCGGAGGCCGGCGCAAGCCAGGCCGAGCCCCCGGCGAGCGTTGGCAGCAAGCCGAGGTGAATCGCCTTGTTCCAATGCGTCTCGGTCAACCGCGTGAAGATAAAACCCTTGCCGCACGGTTCGCCGTGTTCGTCGAAGTGCTCGTAGGACATGCGCTCCGGAAACGAAAAGTAACTGCTGCGCATCACGTGGACGCGAAACACGAACACCCGCTTCTCCGCCCGCTCCTCCACCACCTCCTGATCCACGACATGCAACCGGCCCGGAACGTCGCGCAACTCGACCCGCTCGACCCCCGGTGGCGGGGTAATGTGGATGCGGTAGCGCTGACCGGTGCGCAGCGGCCATTCGCCGTCGCTGACGTCCACCGGTTTGCCTTGTTTGTTGTAGATGGCAAGGTCGTCGTGGACGAGGTTTTCCGGCACCAGAAAGCGAAAGCGCCGCTCGGCCCGTGACTCGAACGGCTCGACCGGCACCCGCAGAAGCTGCTCGACGGGGATGCCACGAACCGTGGCGCGTAGCGTGACGTCCAGCCGGGTGGTGTCGTCGTCGACGACGACCTCGCGTCGCGTGCTCGCGTGAGTCGCGACACGAAACCTTTCAGGGCCATTGCGTACCTGGCTTCCCGGCCCGAGCGACAACTCCAGCGACTCGACCCCCGGGGTAGCGCCCCGCGGGGCAACCACCAACTCGAGGCGAGTGCCGAGATCCTCGTAGCGGCAGATTGGCTTCGCCCGCACGGAGACGCACGCGGCAAGGTCGGGCTGAAAGCGAAGCGGTTGCGGCGGCAACGGAACCCGGTCCGAGCCCTGCGCGACATGACCTTTAAACCGCACGGCAATCTCGCTCAAGTCGAACTCCAGCGGCTCGTATGCGCGCACGGGCACAGAGAAGATGCACGACTCCCCCCGCTCGAGTTCTTGCGGTTGACGCAATGGGTCGTTTTCAATCACCAGTCCCCTGAGTTGCGCTCCGTGCTCGGCGGCAATGAAATCAATTGGTTGCAGCGATCCCTTGGCCTCGGCCGGCCACGTGATGCGCACGGTGAGCAAGCAGGGAGTGTCGACGAACTGCGCGCTCTCGCGAAGCGGTGAAAGGACTTCGAGCCGAGGCTGGACGTTCGACGTGGAACTCGCGTCGCTCATGACGGCGCCTCCGTGGTGCGTGATTCGTCGTCGTTGTCGTCGGGGTCCTGGTTCGACGCACCGGCAGCGTCGCTGGACTCGCCGGAACGGTGTACCTCGGTGTCGGAGCCGCCGCCGGGGCGCGGGTTCTCCGCGGGGTTGTCCTCCGGGGGCTCCACAACGTTTTCCGCGGGGGCCTCCACCTCGTCGTCGCCGCCAGGCGCAGCGGGCTGGCGCTGACGCTCGAACTTTTCGTTCACGAGGCGGAAGAGCTTCACCAGGTAGGTCACGCGCAGTCGCTGCGTGAATACTTCCTGAAAGCGTGACGACGCCATCTCCGGATCTCGGGATTGGTACTCGCTGCGCCGCCGGGCCAGTTGTGCGAGCGCCTCGACCGTTGCATGATCCTCGTTGCTCACCGCGAATGCATCGGCATTGGGCTTTGCGCCAATCAACGTCTCGAACTGGTCGGTAAGACGCGCACGCAGTGCGACGAGGTGATTGTTGTTGTGCCAGCGGTCTTTGAGCAGAGCCTGCGCTGAGTCAATTTGGTTGTTGTAGTGCATCCCGAACCGAACCAAAAAGATACGCACCCAGTAGTTCGTATCACCCAAGTAAAAACTAACGTCGAGCACGTCATTGCCGTCCGCCGTGTTGTACGTGTAGCTCTGCCCGTCCCGTCGCTCGAAGGAAACGCGTACCTTGGTTCCGAAGGCGCCCGACAACAGGTCCTCGTGTTTGCAAATCGTCGCCAACGACTCGAGGTGCGTCTCTATTGCGTTGTATATCTGCGCCTGATTGGCCGCGACGAGCGCATCTCGTTGCCGGACGAGGAATTCGTACCCGGGATCTTCCGGCACGAATTCGTTCACCCAGTCGCAAAACGCCACGTCCCACGCTTGCAACGCCTCGCGAACGGTTCGGTTGTTCGGTTCGAGCACCTCGTTCTGAGTTAGCGGCAAGTAGTCCGTCCCTACTTGTTGAAGGGCATGCTCGAGTTGTTCGTCCCCTTTCGCCCAGCGACGCAGGCGTTCGTG
>SKZP01000041.1 GCA_007127275.1 Planctomycetota bacterium | reverse complement strand
CGTTCGTGCGGGCGCTTTTTGCGCTTGTGCTGATCTCCACCGTGACGTTGTGGATGGCCGAGCTCACTTTCGGCGTGGTCAACCCGCTGCTGCCGCTGATCACCACGCTTGCCTGCGGCTATTCCTACCTGCGGCTCGTGCGCGGCAAACGTCCCATTCTCGGGCGCATCCTAGGCAACCTGATTGCCGTGGGCTCGCTGCTGTTCGTGTTGAATGCGTTCGTCGTGTTCCAGAACCCCAGCGTCGCGGCGATCGGCTCGCTGCTCAATGTATTGCTCTGGGTGAAGCTGCTGCAGGAGAAGAAGAACCGCGACTTCGTGCAGATCCTGCTGTTGAGCGTGAGCCAGATGGTCGTCGCCGCCGTGCTGACCCAGGCCCTCTGGTTCGGCGCCGCCGCGGCCCTTTACTTGTTGATTGCGACGTGGACGCTGTTGCTGTTTCACTTCAAGCGCGAAGGGGACGGCGACTACCACCCGCTCAAGAAGCGCCAGGTCGACTGGCGCCAGTTCCGCACGCACGAGCTGATTTCGCGTGCCTTCGTCGGCATGATGCTGCTGACGTTGTTGCTCACCACACTGGGCACCGTCCTCGTGTTCGTTTCCATTCCGCGCGTGACGACGGATTGGCTGAGCGAGGTGATGCCCATGGAGGACCGGTCGCGCACCGGACTCAGCGACCAGGTACGGCTCGGCGGCGGCGGACGCATTGACAAGGACTACCGCGTGGCCCTGTACGTGGAATTCGAGGAAAAACCCGAGTTCGACCTGTTGTATCGCGCGGTGGTGCAGACGCACTACGACCCCGCGTTTCGAGCCTGGTGGACCGCGCCGCAAACCTACGAGCCGGTCGACCCTGCCGTCATCCCCGGAACGGACTACCTCTCGGCCGACGCCGTGGTCGCGAGCTTCACGGACAATCAGTCCCCGCGCATGGTCCGGATGCTGCCCTTGCCCGGCGAGCTGTACTACAGCGGCGACACGGGCCGGCACACTTCCAATCCGGATGCGCCGTACAGCGTCGTGCTCGAAGAGCCCCGCTCGGACCGGCTGCAGTTCGCGTCAACTTTGGGGATGGTCGAGACCGAAGAATTGTGGCGCCGTCAGACCGTGCGCTACCGTGCGGTGACCCGGCGACCGCGGCCGGTCGAAGAGGTGCTCGACAAACCGCTCATGCGCACCCGCAACGAAGAAACCGGCGAGGTCGAAACCAACGCGCATCTCAGAATGATTGGCTACGAATACGACGCCCACCCGTTGCGGGCGTGGCGCGACGAGAACGACGAGATGCTGCGCGAGTGGCTGCGTGAGGAGGTGCCCGCACTTGTCGGCGAGGACGACACGCCCAGCGAGTCGTGGACGCTGCGCGATGCGCACCGCATCATGCGGGTGCTCAACGAAGAGCCCTACTTCTACACGACCCAACGGCGCGCCCCTCCGGAGGGAATGGACCCGACACTGTACTTCCTGCGGGAAAGCAAGGGAGGGCACTGCGAATACTACGCCTCGGCGCTTGCCATGCTGTTGCTTTCCGAGGGGTACCGGGCACGCGTGATTACCGGCTACGCCGGCGGCGACGAATGGATCGAATCCGACCGTGGCAAGCCGGTCAACGTCGTCCTGAACGCGCACGCCCACGCCTGGGTCGAGGTGCAACTGGAAACGGGCGAGTGGAGAATTCTCAACCCGTCGCCGAGCGTCGGCGCGGAGCCGGAGCCCCTCTCGGCGTGGGAGCTGTGGCTGGCGGGCTTGCAATACCGCTGGCGGCGCCACGTCGTCGACTTCGACCTCGCCCAGCAACTCGGCATTCTCGAGTGGCTCGAGCGCCAACTCGAGGCACTGCGTGGCGGACTCTCGTCGCTCGGCGAGCACTCGCTAACGCTGCTCGACCGGTTGGTCCCCGAAACGTGGACCGACGGGGCGAAGGTCGCCGCTGGCGTCGCATTCTCGGCGACGCCGGTCGTGCTCGTCGGACTCGCCTGGGCGAAGCTGCGCAAGAGGCGTCGGCGCGGCGGCACGCACAGCAAGGCGGCCCGGCGCAGCGCCTTTCGGCCCATGCACGAGCTGCTCCACCTTCTCGAGCGCGGCCGAATCCGTCGCACCCCCTCGGCGACACCGCGCGAGTTCCTCGCCCGCGACGAACTCGAGGCGTTGCTGACGCAGCCGGAGCGCGAATTGTTCTTGCGCTGCTACCATGCCGCTCGCTTCGGCGAGCGCACGCCGAGCCCCGAGGAGATGCGGCGCATGCGGGACATCCTCGCACGGGTGCGTGAGTCGTTGCGCGAAGGAGGGCACCGACAGGGGCCGGCAACGGACGGTACGCATGGCGAGCCGCCGGAGCCGCGCGCGAGCGCCGTTGCCGGGTAAGGAGCTGGCAGGAGATACCTGCCGAACGTTGAGCGTCGCAAGCGAAGACTGTGCGAGGCAAAGGAAGTCGAGCAGCGGAGGCGTCCGTAGCCATGTCGAGCAGCGACGACAGCGAAGCACAGTCGAGCATAGTAGCTTGAATTCGGAGGGATTTTCTGACAGCTCCGAAGTCTACAACGCGGGATTG